>QMMT01000552.1 GCA_003647385.1 Deltaproteobacteria bacterium | reverse complement strand
CAGTGGCAAGAGAGTTAAGAGCAAAAAATTTTATGAAAATTGTCTCCCTTGCTCCTGATGTGCTTTAACGGTTCGGGTTTTGGAGAAAATATCCTATGGAAACAATGAAAATTAGAATTAAAAAAGATGATAAGGTTAAAGTGCTCACCGGCAAAGATAAGGGTAAAATCGGTAAAGTACTGAAAATTGTTAAAAAAACCAACCGTGTCATTATAGAAAATATCAATGTTGTAAAAGTTAACCAGAGGCCAACACAGGCAAATCCACAGGGTGGTATTGTGGAAAAAAATATGCCTATCCATGTTTCTAATCTAATGATTATGTGCAACTCATGTGTAAAGCCTACAAGAATTTCAATGAAATTACTCGAAGATGGAAAACGGGTCAGAATCTGTAAACAATGTAATCAGCAGATAGATTCTTAAGACCAAAGGTGGAGATAACAGATGTCAACTCTTAAGGAAAATTATATTAACGAGGTTGTTCCTCAACTTACTAAAACCTTTAATTTTACAAATAGATTTCAGGTTCCCAAGTTAGAGAAAATTGTTTTAAATATGGGGCTTGGAGAAGCGGTAACAAACCCCAAGATTGTAGATTCAGCTGCTGCAGAACTCGCACTGATTGCAGGTCAAAAACCAATAATTACAAGATCCAAGAAACCAATTGCTAATTTTAAGCTTCGTGCTGATCTGCCTATTGGTTGCAAGGTTACCTTGCGCCGTAAAAAAATGTATGATTTTTTTGACAGGCTTGTGAATATAGCTTTACCGCGTGTCAGAGACTTTAGAGGAATCTCTCCTAAAGCTTTTGACGGCATGGGAAATTATACTCTTGGTATTACAGAGCATATAATATTCCCGGAAATTGATTATGATAAGACTGACAGTATAAAAGGTCTTAATATAACGATTGTAACAAGTGCAAAAAATGATGAGGAAGGCAGAGAGTTTTTAAAACTTCTCGGAATGCCTTTTAAAAATTAATTGCCACGGATGACCTGTAATGGGTATGTCCACAGCAGAAATGAAAGAGTTAATTAAATTTAAATTATTTTTTTCATACAAAGGATATAGGAGGAGGCTTGGCTAAAAAAGCTTTAATTGTAAAGGCACGAAGGAAACCAAAGTTTTCTGTACGTGCATATAACAGATGTCCCTTATGCGGTAGACCAAGAGGATTTATTAGAAAAGCTGGTATTTGTAGAATTTGCTTCAGGAAGCTTGCTTCAGAAGGAAAACTTCCTGGTGTTACCAAATCAAGTTGGTAGGCAAAGAGAAAAAATAGCAGCAGATTTTAAGGAGATTTTAACATGGCAAGTAGTGATCCAATTGCAGATATGCTGACGATCATAAGAAATGGTGGTAAGGCAGGATTTGCTAAAGTGGATATCCCCGGATCAAAGAGCAAGCTACAAATGGTGCGGGTGCTGAAAGAACAGGGGTATATCAAAGATTTTAAATTCCTGGAGAATGAAACTCAAGGAATACTTCGCGTTAATCTTAAATATGTAAGCGAAGAGCAGCCGACAATCTTTGGAATTAAAAGAGTGAGTAAACCCTCATGTAGAGTTTACAGCAAATCAAAACAGATTAAGCCGGTTTTAAATGGGCTTGGCATATCCATTGTCTCAACCTCAAAAGGGTTGATGACTGATAAGCAGGCCAGAGAAGCTAATCTCGGCGGTGAAATTCTTTGTAACGTATGGTAGGACAGGAGCAGATATGTCTAGATTATGAAAAATGCCGGTTCAGCTTCCAGAGAAAGTTCAATTTGCCCTTAAGGGTGACATGATTTCAGTCAAAGGACCTAAAGGTAATCTTGAACGAAAATTGCACCCGGCTGTTAAAATAAATGTAAATGATGGTATTATAGTTTTTGATGCAGATCAAAATGATAAGAAAAAAGTTGCTTTGCAGGGATTGTTCCGCTCTCTTGTTGATAATATGGTAACAGGAGTTACAAAAGGGTATGAGAAAAAACTTCTGCTTTCAGGTATTGGATATCGTGCAGAGACAAAAGGCAACAGCCTTATACTCAATGTAGGATATTCCAATCCAGTTGATTTTAAAATACCTGATGGAATTAAGGTAAATGTTGAAAAAAATACAGAAATTTCATTGTCAGGTATTGATAAGGAACTTCTTGGTCAGGTAGCTGCTAACATAAGAGGTTTAAGACCTCCTGAGCCCTATAAAGGCAAAGGCATTATGTATGCAGGCGAAAGAATTATAAGAAAAGCTGGTAAGACTGCTGGTAAGGAATAACCTAAAGGTCACACGTAAAAAGCAGGAATATAAAGATTATGGGAAATACATCACCAAGGCTTGTATCAAGGCTTAAGAGAAAAAAAAGAATTAGAAAAAATATTTTTGGTACCCAGGATCGCCCAAGAATGAGTGTGTTCAGAAGTTCAAAACATATTTATGCTCAAATTGTTGATGATACTCGCGGTGCTACACTTGTATCTGCCTCCACCCTTGACAGGGAATTTAAGGGAAACAAGGTAGAGGGTAAAAAGGCTGAAATTGCAAAGTCTGTTGGAAGCCTTATTGGTAAGAGAGCTCTTGATAAAGGAATTACACAAGTAGTCCTGGACAGGAACGGATTTTTATATCATGGTCGCATTAAAGAGCTTTCTAACGGAGCTCGCGAAGCAGGATTG
>QMMT01000551.1 GCA_003647385.1 Deltaproteobacteria bacterium | reverse complement strand
GATATATTTATTTCACAGAAAAAATCAGACATCTTCGCCTGTCAAAAGTGTATAAATTTCTTTATATGTCCTTGATGTCCGATCAATCACTTGCTGGGGAAGTTTGGGCCCGGGATGTTTTTTATCCCAACCGGAATTTATGAGCCAGTCCCTGACATACTGTTTATCAAAGCTGTTTTGGCTCTTTCCCGGTTCGTATTCGCTTAACGGCCAGAACCTGGATGAGTCCGGGGTAAGTATTTCATCAATCAGGATAATCTCATCATCCAGCAACCCGAATTCAAATTTTGTATCAGCAATGATGATGCCTTTTGAGAGGGCATATTCAGCCCCTTTTTCATAGATTCCAAGACTTAAATCTTTTAGTTCTTCAGCTTTTTTAAGTCCAATCAACTTAACGGTTTCATCAAAACTTATGTTGATATCGTGATCCCCGACATCTGCTTTGGTTGAAGGTGTAAAAAGCGGCTGTTCAAGTTTATCCGACTCTTTTAAACCTTTGGGTAATTTAATTCCGCAGACATGGCCTTCTTTTTGATAAGAACTCCAACCAGAACCTGTTATGTATCCTCTTACAATGCATTCAACCGGAAGCGGCTCTGCTTTTTTGACCAGCATACTGCGTTTATCTAAAGCATCTGAATGCGGCCTGAAATTCTTTGGGTAGTCATTTACATGGGTTGTGATAATATGATTTTTGACAATATTTTCCATTTGTTTAAACCAGAATACAGATATCTGATTTAAGACTTTTCCCTTGTCAGGAATAATATCCGGCAGTACTACATCAAAAGCAGAAAGCCTGTCAGTGGTCACCATCAAAAGCGAATCTCCCGTATCAAATATATCTCTTACTTTACCCTGCCTGACGGGTGACAGGTCATCAAATTGAGTTTTTGGAATGGAAGCCATCTTAGATCTCCTTATTCGATTAAAATTTTGGGTGTTGATTTTGGGTGCTTCATATCACAAAATGGATTATTTATCCATTATTGTACGAAAAGAATTTTTTAAAATCCCAAGTGGAAAGCAGTATTTTTTCAAAAATTAATTTATATTTTTTGTAAACTTGACGCGGGTTGCAAAATGATAATATTGTGGACTATAGTTTTGATTTTCAATATATGAGGCTGCCAATGAATAAAACGTCAATTCAATTATTTTTCATCTTTTCTTTCATCTTTTTAAGCCAGGTTTCCGGGTTTTGTCAAAAAATGTATTCTTTGCATGAACTGGCACAACTTGCCAATATTCACAGTGAGACAATTAAAATCGCCCAGGATGATGTGTATATTGCTGAACAGGACAAAGCCAGGGCCTTATCTGTTTTAATACCCCGAGCCACCGGCTATGGCAGCCTGAATGAATATAAAAATGATAATATTGCAGCTCCTGATACAATTGCGATGGGTGTTAAGCTTACACAGTCGTTTACGCTGAATGGTAAGGAACTGATTGCCTTAGACGTTACAAAACGATTCATTGAGACCAAAGAATTTTCTTTAGAAAGTATTCGATCCCAGTATTTTCTACAGGTTGCCCAGGCGTACTTTAATATTTTAAGCGCACAAAGATTTCTTGAGATTGCTCAATCAGACGTAAAACGCCTTGAAACGCATAAAGATGCAGTAAAAGAAAAATTAAGTGTTGGAAATGTCACTAAAACAGATCTTTTCAGGGCTGCGGCCGAATTGTCTAAATCTTTGACAGAACAGGTAGTGGCAGAAAACAATGTATTGAAAAGTAAAGCCAGCATGCATAACCTTGTGGAAATAGAAGAAGATTTTGATGTTGTAAAAGAAGATATAAAAAATCTTGAAAATTATAATGATACCCTGGAAGATATTCAAAATCATGCGTTAAAAAATAGGGCTGAAATAAAAGAGGCAAAAAAGAAGGTTGATATCGCAAAAAAGACGATAAAATTTGAAAAAAGTGATTATTGGCCTACGATTGCACTTGAGGCAGGATATAAAGAAACAGATATCAAATATGATTTTGCTCCCAGGGATGTTAACGATGATACGGAAGACCTTTATATCAAAGGAGAACTCGTCTTAACCTTATATGATGGCGGGTTGAGAAAAGCTGAAGTCAGGCAGGCTGTAGCTGAGTGGAGAAAAGCCACAAACAACCTGGTTTTGCAGGAAAAAAATATAAAGCTGGATTCAAAAATCTCTTTTCTGGATTTTACTGCAGCACAAAGTGCGTTATTGAATTTACAGGACGAGCTGATATCTGCCCAGGAAAATTTCAATGCCGTTCAAATGCAGTTTAAATATGGAATGGCTGACAGCATTGATATGATGGATGCAAATACTTTATTGGTCACGGCACAAAGAAGAATTTTAGAAGCTAAGTATGTTTACTTCCTATCCGTGCTTAAGATTATTTATACAAAAGGAGATTTAATTTCCTATCTTTTACAATAGATTAAGAAGCAAATTTAACCTATAAATAGATATAGTTTACCCCCATGCCCAAAGAAGGACTATTATGAGAAAATATAAAAATTACCTGCAGGTACTGACTTTTTTTATGGTTGCCAGTTTTTTATTATCACCTTTGGTTATAGCGCAAATCGCCGTAGCAGAAGAGGTACCTGCCCAAAGTTCTGGTAAAACTGCCAGTTCAGGTGAGTCTGCCAGCCAGGAAGAGCTGGCCCAGATTC
>QMMT01000550.1 GCA_003647385.1 Deltaproteobacteria bacterium | reverse complement strand
GACCTGCTGCGGTGAATAAGCCTGCAAAGAGTATTTGTGCAATACGAAGATAAAAATTAGTACTGGCTGCTGTATCGGCCATGGTGGAGGTACCAAGAAGGATGAGGAATGTGATAAATCCAGTAGTAAAGGCTTTGGCCATTGGGCCGCCTCCAAATATCTGCCTGCTGAATAATAAAGCAAAACAGAGAATAATGACCACCAGGAACAGATAAGTGGAAACGGCTGTAAGAAGATTATAGACTATTATAATTGCAGCTCCGCCGATCAAACAGGAAAGAACATTACCTTTCATGGCCTGAAAGGAGGCGTTGGCACTCGGTGCTCCAGCCATGAGGCAGATTTGAAACATGGCAAATGAATAGGAGCTAAGATTCAGGGCAAAGAAGAGAATTACAGCGGTAAGAGCTACAATAGTGCTGGTCAGGGCCAGGCGGATGCGTTCTCTTTTTGAGGGTTCAGAAGGTGGGGTTGGTTTCTTCCCTGAAGGAGGCTGGGTGCCTGGTCCGGCAAGAGTGTTCGGGATAATGAGATGAAAAAGCCAGCCAGAGAACAGGCCAACCACCATGTTGAAGAAAAGAGCTGCGGCAATCACGTGTGACAATCCAACCATTGAAAGCGCCATGATAGGGACAATGGTGATACCCATGGTCATGAATAGAGTGGCCATTGGTGCTGCTGATGGCGTGTCATTATAGTATATATAAAAAAACAGTAATCCGTAAAGAGGTACGCAAAGCAGGGGGAAATTAAGAAAATATTCACTGATAATAAGCCCGATCAACAGGGAATATGCCAGACGAAGCAGTATTTGGATTGCTTTGTTCCACCCTATCCATACCGGGAGAAGAAGAAAGATAGCAGCAAAAATAGGGGTGATAAAATAGAGTGGCCAGGCCATACCATAGCTTACTGCAACAGTCGTTGTCAGGCCGGCGGTCATGCGGAGTATGTAAACATTCTGTAGGGTCATGGTTTACTCATAATATAATCAGTAAATATGCGAGAGCTGGCTGATCATCCTGATCCACAAGCGGCCAATAGTGTTCAGAAAGTTATGATCACCTGTATAGATAATCACATTGACCTGACCACCCGCACGAATGTTACCCATGGCTTTCTCTATGTTTGAAAACCTGATCAGTACAGGCATATGCTGTGCCTGTCTAAGCCAGCCCTGGGTGGGCTGAACCGTTGTCAGGCTGCCCAGGGTATTTGACTCGCTATCTGCAACCCCGAAACCAATACTCATCACCTCACCTTTGAAAAGGTGCCCTGGAGCAGCATCCAATACCAGCTCAACCGGATCATTCTTTTTGATATTGAACAGACAGTTTTCGCGCATGTCTGCCTGAATCCAGATCTGTTCTGTTGCAATAAAGGTCATAATCGGTGATCCGGTACCGGCATACTGGCCCACATCAACGGTGAGGTTGGTAATTATTCCGTCAGATGGGGCTCGAATAGAACTTCGGCGCAGATCAAGCTGGGCAGTTTCAAGGGTTGCCAGTGCAGATCTGACCCGGGCGTTATCCTGGCCGGTGCTACCGAGGTTGGCCTTTGCCTTTTCAAGCTCTGACCGTTCACTGGCAAGCCTGGCTTTTTTGGCAGCAATGGACGATCGGGCATCATCTGCCCGGGACATTGATACCGCACCCTTTTTGGAAAGCTTGATGATGCGCTCCCCTTTGATTTTGGCATTGTCAAGATTTGCCTCGGCTTCAGCAACCCTTGCCTGGGCAGTGGTTACAGAAGAGACATCGGCCTCAGAGGTCTGGCTTGCCTTCTCAAGATCTGCCTGAGCCTGTTGAACAGCAAGCTCAAACTTTTCAGAGTCGATAACCGCCAGTACCTGGTCGGCAGAGACAAACTGGTTATTGGTTACATTTACCCTGGTCAGGGGTCCGGAAACCAAAGGCACAATGGGAACAACAAAGGCTTCAACGCGCCCGTTACTGGTATAGGGCGTGTATTTATCGGCAAGCAGGTGGCCAATGAATATTACTATACAAAGTATAATAGTAACAGCTGTCCACAGCTTGACCGGGTCATATTTTTTCTTCTCTTTAGAAGCGTTGGTATTTTTTTCAGACATTTGTGGCATCCATTTTCAAAGGTTAAATTAATCAAAAAGCTATTTGACAGGTAAGGGCTCGTTTAACAGGTTTCCCCAATCAGTTCTATCTTCCATCTGCTCCTTTACCTCAGAAGGCAGATACTCTTTACCATCACGGATCTGCCAGCCACCGCCAAGCGCCTTGTACAAAGCAATGACATTTGTCACTATTTTTCCCCTCAGCTGGGCATATTGATCCTGTTTCTGGGTCAAAGATCTGGTGGAGTCAAGAACCCGCTGATAATCAATAAATCCCTCCTCATATTGCAGCATTGCCAGCTCCATGGATTGTTTTGAACTGGTTACTCCCTGCCGGATGAATTCTGCCTCCCTTTTGGCGTAGATATATCCGGTCATGCTGTCTTCAACTTCCCTTGCCGCATCAAGTACTGTATTCTGATACTCAGTGACTAACTGTTGAAGACGGGCATCCTGAATTCGCACCTGATTTTTAAGACGACCATAGTTGAACAGATTCCATCTAAAGGCAGGCCCGAAACTGTAGTAAAAGCTGTTGGAATTAAAAATATCACCCAGTTCATTATTTCCAATATCAT
>QMMT01000549.1 GCA_003647385.1 Deltaproteobacteria bacterium | reverse complement strand
TGTTTCACCATAGCAGACAATGGTATTGGTATGGACATTGAAACAAAAAATAAAATGTTCACACTTTTTTTTACATCCAAAGGATCTCAAGGGACAGGCCTGGGACTTTTTATTGCTCACCGGGTGATTAAATATCACGGCGGAACAGTTGAGGTTGAATCTGAACAGGGTAAAGGATGTCAATTTTGTATCTGTATTCCCATTCAAAAGCCGGATACAGCCCAAAATGCTGAATTCCCCCTGGCAACCCATTGAAATTATTATTTTTTGTCTTCTGGTGGTAAAGAAGTGTTGATATAAAAGAATTGAATCATTTAATTAAATTAATTGAGGAAAGGCGATGCGGCTGACAACAAAAAGTAGATACGGCACAAGGCTTATTCTCGATATTGCTGTTAATGGAATGGAAAAACCGGTTCCGTTGAGTGATGTTTCCAGTCGACAGAATATATCATTAAAGTACTTGGAGCAACTGACGGGCAAGCTGAAGAAAGCAGGCATTATAACTAGCCATAGAGGCCCTTTTGGCGGCCACAGGCTTGCAAAATCTCCCGTTGAAATATCCATTGGTGATATTGTTAGAACCCTTGAAGAGTCAACCGCTATTACCGATTGCGCAGAGCAGGAAAGCCAAGTCTGCGGTGTCTGCAACAGAGCAGGAGACTGTCTGTCCAGGTGGGTATGGCTTGAGGCAAGCCGTGCAATGTTTGATCGCCTGGATAAAATTACAATTTCTGGTCTTCTGGCGATGGAGAATGAAGAATTCAGGAAAAATTAGCGCGTCTTTCCCAGGTTAGTATCTTGCTGCACACCTGTTTTTATACCTATTTTGGTGGTTTGTCTGTCAATTATGTAAACACTGTTCACATAATTGATCCTCAATTTTTTTTCTTGACATGTTTATTATAGATAAGTAAATTTTACGCATCGAATAAATAATAGATAAAAGAGGTGGTGCATGGCCCCCAAGCTTACTGATCAAAGAGATATCGATTTTGTCCTTTATGAACAATTTCAGGTGGATACGTTTTTACTGTCAGATAAATACAAAGCGTTTAATAAAAAAATGTTTGATATGGTGATAAAAGAAGCAAAAAATCTGGCTGTTAAAGAAATTTTCCCCACTTATACAGAGTGCGACAAAGTGGGTGTGTCATTTGATAATGGTGTGGTCAACGTGCCGGAATGTTTAAGAAAACCACATAAACTGCTACAGGAAGGTGAATGGGGAGCGTTGACCGAAGATCCTGAGTATGGGGGACAGGGACTGCCCTTTACCATTGCCCAGGCAGCCATGGAATACTTTACCGGCGCAAATTATGTTTTAACAACGTATCTTATCCTTGGTCATGGGGCAGGGAAAATGATTGATCTTTTTGGGACCAGGGAACAAAAAGACTTGTTCTTAGAAAAACTCTATACAGGAGTTTGGGGTGGGTCCATGTTGTTGACCGAGCCAGGAGCCGGATCAGATGTCGGAGCATTGACAACATCTGCTAAAAAACGGGATGACGGCAGCTATGACATCAGTGGCAGTAAAATTTTTATTACAAATGGAGAACAAAATCTTACAGAGAATATTATCCATCCGGTCCTTGCCAGAATTGAAGGCGCACCCGCCGGTACCAAAGGGATCTCCCTGTTTATCGTTCCAAAAATCCGGGTGAACCCGGATGGGACCTTAGGTGCGCCCAATGATGTGGTTTGTACGGGTGTTGAAGAAAAAATGGGAATCCATGGCAGTCCGACCTGTTCCCTGTCTCTTGGCAGTAAAGACAACTGCCGGGGATTTTTACTGGGCAATCCCAACCGGGGGATGCAAATCATGTTCCATATGATGAATGAAGTCCGTCTGGAAGTGGGGACACAAGCCTTTACAAGTGCAAATTTAGCCTATCAGCAGGCACTTGATTATGCCAGACAAAGGATTCAGGGGCGTAGTATTGAAAACCTGGGTGACCATGGAGCAGAATCCATACCGATTATCCAGCATCCTGATGTAAAACGGATGCTCTTGAAGATGAAATCCTATGTTGAAGGCATGCGCAGCCTGATTTATTATACGGCTTTTTGTTTTGATAAAAAAGAGACGGCAATAAATGAGAAGGAGGGCTTGCACTATACAAATCTTGTAGAACTTTTAACCCCCCTGGTTAAAGCCTATTCCAGTGAGAAAGGGTTTGATGTCTGTGTTGAGGCCATGCAGGTTCTGGGCGGGTACGGATATACCAAAGAGTATCTTGTGGAGCAGACGGTCAGGGATTGTAAAATTACGTCTATTTATGAAGGCGCAAACGGTATCCAGGCCATGGATTTTCTGGGCCGCAAGATCGCAGGAAATAAAGGCGAGATGCTTAAATCTCTTATAAATGAGATTAAAATCACCATTTCGACAGCAAAAGCAATTGACAGATTAACACCACTTGCAACAACATTAGAATCAGCACTTTTATTGCTTGAAACCACTTGTAAAAATACAAGCAAAGCCCTTTTTTCAAACCAGGCAGCATCCGCCTTTGCCTGTGCCCATCCATTGCTGGAGGCAACCGGTGACATTATCATGGGATGGATGCTGTTATGGAGAGCTGTCATTGCTGATGAAAAACTTGAATCTAAAGAAAGTTCATTTTACAAGGGCAAAATTAAGGCGGCACAATTTTTTATTACCACCATCATCC
>QMMT01000548.1 GCA_003647385.1 Deltaproteobacteria bacterium | reverse complement strand
TACTGATACAGGCCTTAAGGTCTGATGAATGATCAGTGACCATATAGTGGGGTATGTTCTTATCTTCTGCCATATCTTAAATTTTATATAAAGCCCTGCAGGCTTTGTCAATCTTTGTGATTTTCATTGACACGGCAAATCGGGTAAGTTATTTATGAGTATTCCAAAAATAGATATCAAATATTAGATAAGCGATAAACATAACATTATGATCAAAGTAAAAAATCTTGTAAAAAGATATGGTGATGTCATTGCCTCCAATTCTTTGAACTGTCATTTTGAGAAAGGAAAAATTACCGTTATCCTTGGCGGAAGCGGGTCCGGGAAAAGTACCCTGCTAAGGCAGCTGACAGGACTTGAAAAACCTGATTCAGGGTCTGTCTATTTTGATGGGTTGGACCTGACTGATTCGAGCAAGAAACAATTATATGATATCAGAAAAAAAATGGGAATGCTGTTCCAGGGCTCAGCTCTTTTCAATTATTTGAACATTTTTGAAAATATTGCATTCCCTTTGCGCGAGCACACAAAGATTGCGAATAATATAATCAAAACAATCGTGACGATGAAACTTGAGATGGTGGGGTTAAGGGGAACCGAAGACTTGATGCCATCTCAGTTGTCAGGCGGCATGATGAAACGGGTAGGACTTGCAAGAGCCATTGTGATGGATCCTAAAGTCATATTTTATGACGAACCCACCTCAGGTCTTGATCCTATTTCAACAGGGGTGATTGATAAGCTTATTAAAGACCTTAACCGGGCTTTAAATATTACATCTGTGGTGGTTTCCCATGATATTGAATCCTGTTTTAGAATTGCCGATAATATTATTATTCTTTTTTACGGTGACATTATTGCAGAAGGAACCGTGGAAGAGATAAGGAACAGTAAGGATTTAAGGGTAAAACAGTTTATCAATGGTGAGCCTGAAGGTCCCATTCCCTTTACCCGTACGGATAAGAATTATTTGGACGAAATTTTGTTTGATTAGAAGGAGTATTGTTAATTTGGAGATTGCAGCATCACTTGGCCGTTTAACTTTAAATCGCCTTCAGATCCTTGGCCGTAGCGGACTGTTTTTGTTCTCCTCTATTTTCCAGGCATTTATTCCGCCGTTCAGGATAAAACGTTTTGTCAAAGAAATTGAATTTATCGGATCAAAATCATTCTTGATTGTTTTTGTTACCGCCCTTTTTACAGGTATGGTTCTAGGTATTCAGGGATATTATTCGTTAAGTCAATTTGGAGCCGAGGCAGCTCTTGGTGTCATGGTTGCCCTTTCAATTATCCGGGAGCTGGGCCCGGTACTTTGTGCATTGATGGTGACCGGCAGGGCAGGTTCTGCCATTACTGCGGAAATCGGCATCATGAAAATAACCGATCAGTTTCCCGCTCTTGAAATGATGGCCATTGATCCGTTGAAATATGTGATCAGTCCAAAAATTTTTGCAGGGATCCTTTCTCTGCCGCTTTTAACCGCTTTTTTTGATCTTGTCGGTATTGCCGGTGGATATCTTGTCGGCGTAAAATTATTAGGGGTTAACGAAGGGGCTTATATCGGCAAGATGGTGACAGCTATAACGTTTACAGATATTTACGGGGGCATCTTAAAGTCACTTTGTTTTGGCCTTTTGATAACCTGGATATCGTCATTTATGGGGTTTACAGCTGAACCCACCACTGAAGGCGTGAGTCGCGCAACGACAAATGCAGTTGTTTTGACCTCCCTTTCAATTCTTATTGTGGATTATATCTTGACATCTTTATTACTATAGGATTTAAATTATTTATCATGTATGGAAGAAAAACAGAAATTTCAGTCGGTATTTTCATGATAGTGGGCATTGCCTGCCTGGTATATCTATCTGTTAACCTGGGTGGTGTCGATCTTTTTGGGTCTGACTCTTATATGATTGATGCACGATTCGGTTCCATAGAAGGCCTTGAGGTTGCAGCCTCGGTGGAAATTGCCGGGGTACCGGTGGGGAAAGTAAAAAGAATTATCCTTGAAGACAATGAAGCCCTTGTACAGATGGAAATAAAAAATGGAACGAAAATCACAGATGATACCATTGCTTCCATTCGTACAAAAGGCGTTATTGGAGACAAGTTTGTCAAGTTGTCGCCAGGCGGTTCTGATGATTTATTAGAAGATAAAGATTCTTTGATGGATACTGAGTCTGCTATCAGCCTGGAAGAATTGGTCAGTAAATACATTTTTGAAAAATAATAGGCTTATGAGTTTTAAAATTAAAAGTGAAGAAAAAAAAACATTGGTGTCGTTATTGTTGAAGGTGAAGTCGATATGTTTACCTCTCCGAGTTTGCGGGATAAACTGCTCCCTTTATTTGAAAAAAGTATTAAAGGGATTATTGTTGACCTCTCCGGGGTTTCATTTATGGACAGTTCCGGTATTGCAACACTTGTTGAGGGCCTTCAATGGAGTAAAAAAGATGGGAAAAAGTTTATTCTGGCGGGACTGGGTACAAATGTGATGAATGCACTTTGTCTCACAAAACTGGATAATGTGTTCAGCATAAAAACTGATGTGGCTCAGACAGTTAAAGAATTGTCCAAAAGCTAAAAAAAAGAATTACTTCGGGAGGGTTCAATGAAATTGTTCAAATATATTTTTATAGTTATTTTTGCTGGCTGTGTTTTCTTACCCGTACATAAT
>QMMT01000547.1 GCA_003647385.1 Deltaproteobacteria bacterium | reverse complement strand
GAATTCTTCAAGCTCGATTCCTTTCTTGATTATTTCTCCGTAAGTTGTAATATTCGAAGTTGGTATTTTGATGAACCATCTAGTATCCCGTCCCAAAAGTTTTGATATAATTTTTGGCAATTTAAATTTTTATGCTGCAATCCCTATATCTTGTTCAGTATAATTTTTCAGAGCTGATAGCAATGAATTCAAAGCCAGTTCCGCCCTATCTTTTTTTTGAGGACCATTCTCATTCATAATATTATTTCTCACTATTTTTTCTTGAGCTTGAACAACATTAAACAGATATTCCCAATTGTCCTGTGGAACTTTATTAAAATCATTATAAAAAAGATTGAGCATTAGTTTTAACTGCTTTGTAAGGCTTGATATTTCAAGTTTATCTGCTGAGTATTTCAATATTGCAGCAAACCGGTTAACAGCTTTTTTGTGAAGACCTTTACCATTATATGTCCAGTTAAAAGGATGTGCGAGCAGGGTATTCCATTCTTCAAGAAAAGCTTCAAATGATACTTTTAATTCTTGTGCTGAACCATAGGAATCATTTAATACTTTTTTGTTCATAATGCCAAACCAAAATTCTACAAGATTAAGCCAGGAACCATGATATGGTGTGAAATGAATAATGATTTTCTTGTTGTTGGATTTGAGCCACTCTACTCTTTTTTGCAAATTATTTAACTGACTTTCTGGAGGGCATGCTATACCACTGAGTTCAGCTATTGTCTTGCATAATGGATATCCCCGATGGGTGGAAAGATTATCCATGACGTAATGAATTTTTTCTTTATCAGGACAAGACGAAACATGTGTTTTAAATATTTTTAAGAAAGTATCTGTTTTATGATCAGGCTGACACTCGGCATATACTTTGCCATTGGCATTGTTAAAAAAAGCAAGAACATTCATTGTGCCATTCCTGATGTATTCAAATTCTTCAAGCCTTTTTCTGGTTTTATCTGTTCTGATATTGGGAACAAGACGTTTGAGTATTTGAATTCCAGGGCATTCATCAAAAAAGAAAAGATTTTTTGGAGGATTGGAATATAACTTTATCAAATGGTCCATCTTGGGAAAAAAATCAGGATCAGTAATGTGTAAAAAATATCTGGACTGATGTGGTTTTAAACTGTTCTTTTTTAAAATTCTGTGGATGGTTGACTTGCCTGGGCTTGCATCAAGAATCTCAGGATTTGCTTTTAGATGAGCTGCTGCCCATCTCAATGTCCATTGCCCAGAGTTTTCAAAAGGGTGTGTCTGGCAATAAAACCCTGTCAGCTTTAAATTGAATGCCGCACTATAAGTTGCGGGACGTCCTGAACGAGGTAACTCAATCAAATTTTCGGTTCTGGTCATACGTTTAACACTGCGGATAACTGTGGACATGCTGCATCCAATAAATATGGCAGCGGTACTGATTGTAAATCTATTGTTGATCAAAATAACTGCTGCCTTTCGGCATGTTATCCTGCTGTTTTTTACATTAATCCCCTGATCACTGAGTATTTTAAGCAGTTTTTTTTAATGTCTCAGCTAATTCAGGGAGTGCCTTTTTTATTTTTGTTAACCCCATTTTGTTCATGTGCCATCGTATTGTTCTTGAAGCAACAGATATGTTCAGGCTGCTATTAATAACCTGAGTGAGCGCTTGGCTTGATATAGAATGCCCAGTGACTGCTCTTGCGGCAAAATGTTTAATAAGTTCAGATTTGATTGACAAATTAACACGGAAATCCTGTTTTTGTCCATTACGTTTATCAATGAGGGTTTGTGTTACACCATTCTGCGTTAATTTTTTAGATAATTGACGACAATGTGCTCTTGAAATACCCAAAACAGAAGATACGCTCTGGACAGACAATACACCAGCTTGCAATAATGTTAATAAAATCGACCGTAAGTGTATACGATGGCTTTGTGGAATCTGTAGCTGATATCCTGATTCGCCAAATTTGATTACACAGTCATTTTTCTTGATTGACACAGTTGTCTGTTCACTTTGTTTGTCGGGTAAAGGCAATTCATAAACTGATTTTCTTCGATCATGGAAAGCAGGAAGACCATCTTTCATAACCCTGCCAATTGTAGTTTTGCCTGATTCTGTTGGCATTTCCACAAGAGATGCTATTGTATTCAATCTTGCACCAAGAACATAAAGAGAAAAAAATAAAAGTTTTTTTAATGCTTGTACCGGCATTACCTGCAAAACTTTTCTCATACGTTTTTGAGATTGGTTTTGAGAGAATGTTATTGTCTGGCAATCCATAATCCTCCTTGCGGCAATATTTTGAGCCTATTTTTATTGAATTGTTCAAAATAATTCCTTATTATTAAAGGAATTATGGATATATCTATCATAAAATTAGGTTCAAAGCAAGTGGTTTTTATGGAAAATAAATTGCCAGTTTAATGGTCAGAATTTTTGGGACGGGATACTAGGTGCGATTTATCAAGGTAGAAATGTTGGGACTCTACAGCGTTTCAACACCTTTAGTTTCCACCCGGTCAAGAATATTACCACGGGTGAGGGTGGAGCGGTACTGACTGAGGACGAGACTATTGCAAAAGCTATACGCTCCTTTAGACATCATGGTATAGACTTTGACTTTCACTCCCGAGGGAAGAAAAACTCCTGGGAATATGATATTTTAACGCTTGGGTTTAACTATCGTATTCCAGAT
>QMMT01000546.1 GCA_003647385.1 Deltaproteobacteria bacterium | reverse complement strand
TACCTGCTTGGGATCATCCATTACCACTTGTATCACCGGAAGATTGCTATTCATCACTTTGCCAAGGCTATAGAAAACCGGTATCTTCTGGATGGCAATGCAAATATAGACAGCTATGCAGGGTTGATCCTCTCATATCAGGCCTCACACCAACCTGAAAAAGCCACCCATACGATGAAACAGATGATGGTGTTTGCCCGGGAGAACATCAATTCAGAACATATACATCTGGCTCGTTCTATCCAGGCCAGATTGTGGCTCCTGCAAGGCGAATTAAAAACAGCAGTCCGATGGCAGGAGACAACGGATTTTTCATCTGATACCGGTATAATGTTTTTTTGGCTGGATGTGCCCCGTATCACCAGGTGCAGAGTATTGGTCAAGGAAGGTTCTAAGGCTGGTTTGTGTAAAGCTAAAGAAAAGCTCAAAGAATACCTGGCCTTTAACCAGGAAACTCGAAACACACCTCAAATGATTGAGATTCTTCTTTTGCTGGCTAGGGTTTCCCAAAAGCAGGGGCAAATCAATGAGGCCATGACTTTCCTGGGCCGTGCCGTGACTTTGGCCGTACCGGGGAATTATATCTGCGCTTTTATCACACATCTTACAGACATCGCAGACCTTTTAAAAAATCTTTCCCTCCAGGGTGCTGGTGAAGAATTTACCAGACGTATTCTATCTGACTTTGATCCGTGTGAAACCATTGATGATAAAAATAAATTTGACCTGGACCCATGGGAAATCAATCAGAATCTTGATAATCCCTTGTCCCGTCGTGAATTTGAGATTCTATCTCATATAGCCAGGGGGCTGAGCAACAAATCCGTGGCAGACAGACTTTATATTTCTCCGGAAACAGTAAAGAAACACTCCATCAATATCTATAAAAAACTTGGCGTTCATAACCGCCAGAAAGCTGCTGTAAAAGCGTTTGATTTGGGTCTTTTCAAACCCGGATTATAATAATATACTATCTATTGTTTCTCTTCTCCTGAAAATGAAAAATTAACCCATTGATACCCCTTTTTTACATCTTTTGGGGTATGGTTATTTCCAAATTCAGACCTTATAATCAAATCATATAATTAGTATTAATTCATACGGAGGAAAAATGAATAAGATTAGAAATATCATCCCATTATTTTCTATCATGATAGTATTGATTGCACACAATTATGCCGGGGCTGCAAGTACTGAAGAACTTGCAAAGGCAGCCCAGAACCCCATTGCGAATATGATCAGCCTTCCATTGCAAAACAATACCAATACGGGTATCGGACCCGATGATGAGACACAGAATATCCTTAATATACAACCGGTAATACCCGTGTCATTGACCGATGACTGGCTCATGATTACCCGTACAATACTACCGGTTATCTCACAGCCGGATATACTTACCCATGATGGCCGAGTCCGTGGTCTCGGAGATACGACATTCTCAGCTTTTTTTTCACCGAAAAAATCTTCGATCACCTGGGGTGTAGGACCGGTGTTTCTTTTACCGACAGCAACAGATGATACACTGGGTGCTGATAAATGGGGAGCCGGGCCGTCTGCCATCTTCCTGGCGATGCCGGGCAATTGGGTGATCGGATCAATGTTCAGCAATATCTGGTCTGTCGGGGGAGCAGGGGATAATGATATTAATCTTTTTACATGCCAGTATTTTATTAATTACAATCTTCCCAACGGCTGGTATTTGACATCTGCCCCCATAAATACCGCTAATTGGGAAGCGGACAGCGATAACAGGTGGACGATACCCATTGGTGGTGGTGTTGGTAAAATTTTCAGGATAGGCAAATTACCAATTAATGGGCAGATCAGTGCCTATAAGAATATAGAAAGCCCTGAGAATGGAGCCGACTGGCAGTTCAGGGTCCAGATCCAGTTTATGTTTCCAAAATAAATCGCTTCTGAAACAAAGAGAGATAACCATGGCTACTAAAACAAGCTGTAAAAAATTTAGGATTGGGACGTCTGCCAACTACCGAATCCGGGTGCAGGGAGAAATTAATCAGGAATGGACGGATATAATAGGGGATATGGAATTGACCACAGATCCCGCATGTGGCAAAGATACTATTACAAGCCTGGTGGGACATCTGGTGGATCAAGGTGCACTTTCCGGGTTGCTCAAGGCTTTATACGATCAGCATATTCCGATTCTGTCAGTGGAAAATCTGGATGAAAAATTAACTTTCAATACGACTAAATAATAAAGAGAAGGTGAAAAATGAAATTGTATAAAAAAGAATGGTTGAAGTTGAGTATCAAGATATTTGTTATTACTGCATTTATCTCAGCAGGGCTACAGACCTCTATTGTCCAGGCTGAAAAAGCAACTCCTGGATACAATGTAAAAGTACCAGAGGAGATTATGACCCCCGATAAAGTAGAAACGCGAATCGGGACGATGAATTTTTATGATGGTGTGCCGACAGAAGAGACGGTAAAAAAGGTGTATGATAACCTCGATTATTTGCGTGGTATTGATGTGTTTTTAAACTTCATACCTGCCTGTAATATCGAGGGTATGCGTGTCGGAACAAAATCATTGGGTGTTTCTGAGTATAACGAAGTACTTTTGATGGACAAACTGATGGACTCCACTTCACTTTTCCTGACAGGAAATACTGATACTGTGTATGCATCTTCCTTTTTTGACTTGGGGAAATCAGGACCGAT
>QMMT01000545.1 GCA_003647385.1 Deltaproteobacteria bacterium | reverse complement strand
GTTCAAAGGAAGTGATAAATTTTTTAAATGCATCTGCTTTCGGAGTGAGTAAAATGGTCGTACCCTTATTCCTATATGCACTAATTTCATAAAGATCAGGATCTTTAAACCTGCCTTGTAACCAGGAAGTAATATTTTCCATGATCAAACGCATCATTTCTTTATTCCCGGTATCCAGCTTTTGCCAGTTTCCATTAAAAAATTCATATTTGGAAATTTGATTGTCATTTATAATTAAGGATGACTTGAAAGGTTTTGTAAATTCAAGTCTTAATTTGCTTGGCGATTTGAACATGCAAAACCCTGTGGAAATGATTGTTTCTGAGAATAATGCGATATTTTTTTCTTGGGTCAGCATGGTTCTTAAGGTTTTAATTTCAGAGAAATTTTTTTCAACATTTTTTAAAAGCCGGTTTAACTGGTTGTCAGAAATAGGTTTGGATTCTATTGCAAACAGGGGTGCAGCAGTCAAAGAAACAACGGCAATCAGGACTATAGACATGATAGCAATTTTAGACATCATAAATTATCCTTCTTTATTTTTTGGATTAAAAATTTTTATATTTCCGTTGGCCATTATTTTATCTTTTATTCGGATTTCCCCTTTAAAAAGTTTAAAGGCACCGATCCTGTCAGTTTTTGAAATAAAAATATCTATTTTTGAGTTTTCAAATACCTCATGATAAAAATCAAATGTGTCCACACTCACGAGCATTCCCATACCAGGACTTTTTTCTTTTTTCATTAGTGATTGATAGCCGTAATGGGCAGCAACTGCCTGGGCAACGCATTCAATAAGGATGCTGTCAATAACAATTCCATTTTCACATCCATAATCACCTTCCCAAAAAGTTTTTTCAGACAATGCATTGTTATTGTCAATTTTTTTGTAACAATCGATCATGAGCATCGGGGTCCTATGGGGAATGATTTGGGATATGGTTTTAAAAATTTCTTTTCTCATCAAATTTTTTAATACCTCATGAAATCGATTTCAGCCTCTTTTGCTCTTTTTATAAGCAGAGCCATACAATTTTTAATATTACTCTCTGTGTAAAGGGTAAACTCATCTTTATAGCTTTGTTTAAACAGGTTCATGGCAAGTGTCTCGTCGGAAAGATCAGATCGTTTTATATTTTTAATGGTGTCAAGGGTAATGTCTAGGGATTCCTGAATGCCGGTTGCCGCATCTTTTCCAGACAAAGGGCCCTGGTGTGCAGGGCAGATAATGGCAGGGTTAAATTCTTTAATGAAATTCAGGGTTGAAAGATAGGAATCAGCATGGGTAAAAAACAGAGGGCAAAAGCCCCTGCCGGGATAATGAAAGCCGATGCTGTCGGAGCAGAACACGATTTTTTTTTCGGCTAAAACTCCGATAAGATTTCCCGGAGAATGGCCTTTAACTTTGATCACATCCAATGTGATCCGGCCAAGGTTTATGGAGTGTCTGTCGTTAATGACCCATGATCCGTCAAGGTTTGGAATGGTTTCCAGGGGCGGCCTGCCCGGTTTTATGTTGAGAGCGGCCAGGCTTTTTGACATGAACATGTCTTCTTTGAACAGCAATGGTGCAGCCTTGGGATGTTCAATAAATCCTTTTGCTCCTGCTGCCACAACAATCCGGGCCTTTGGGTACTTTTTAGCAAGTCCCGGCAGTCCTGTGATATGATCGGAATGGGGATGGGATGAAATGATAAAATCAGGACTGATATCAAGATGTTCCAATTGGTTGATTACCCTGTCAACAATTCCTGAGATACCCACTTCAAACAGGGCAGAGTGTCTGCTGCCGATCACCAGGAACAGATTGAAAAAATAATTGCCCAGTATAAAGATATGTTTATCAATCTTCATGGGAAATTTATTTTCAGGTATGTAATGATCTTTCATTCTGAATAGGGTTGCGGTCCGTATTTATCTTTTAGGCATTCCGATATTATAATGAGCGCTGACCCTCTTTAGGGAATCCTCGATCTGTAATTCAAGCTGTGCCAGTTTGATTTCGGAGAATCCAAAAAAATTGGCTTCAGCAGTGACTGAATTTTGGGCGGACTCGTTTTTCTCAATAGAAACACCGACTTTGTTGCAGCTCTTATTCACAAGTCTTAAGATGATTAAGGGGATATTTTTAGTATCGAATTTCTCATCGTGGTGTTCTTTTGCCACCTTGCAGTATTGATCAGGGATATTCCACTTTTTTAACAGGTTATACCCCTGCTCGGCATGCTGGCCTTTTATGATTTCATTTATAACAGCCTTTGACGGTATGAAAGGAGCCTCTTTGGACCCCTTGATTTTTTCAATAACCGTGATTAAAAACAGTTTTCCGATGTCATGCATCAAAGAGGCAAAAAAAACTTCCTGGGTGACTTCTTCGAATCCTGCCTCCCTTGCTACCCACTGGCTTGTCAGGGCACAGACAAGGGCATGCTGCCATAATATGTTCCGATAATTTTTGATGAAAGTATTTTTTGTATGGTATAATTTTTTTTGCGTCAGGATCAGTACCATTCTTGTGATCTCATCCAGTCCCAGACGAATGATGGCTTCCCTGATGGTCATCACCTTTGATAATCCCCTGAAAAAGGCTGAGTTGCCAACCTTTAAAATCTGGCTGGACATGGCAGGGTCTGCAATGATCAGTTTTTCAATTTTGGAAATTTTAACATCTTCTTTCTGTATTTCCTGTTGAATTCTAAGAG
>QMMT01000544.1 GCA_003647385.1 Deltaproteobacteria bacterium | reverse complement strand
TTATTATACCCCATAATACTTGATTTTGTTTTTGATTTCCTTAGAATTTGTTACATTTTGGTTACATCAAGCAACAAAGGCTTCGAGCGAAAAACGCTGGAAGCCCTTATAGTTGTGGTGCCCAGGGACAGAATTGAACTGCCGACACGGGGATTTTCCGTCCCCTGCTCTACCGACTGAGCTACCTGGGCTCAAACAACAGAAGGCTATATATTCTTTTTGACTATCTATGTCAAGAAAAAATGTTTGATGTGGTTTGATTTTAAATATCACCGAGGATATGTTGAACCAAGGTACAGGCTGAGATAGAAGCCGTCTCAGCCCTTAAAATTCTGGGGCCGAGAGAATAGGGTGAAAAACCTTTTCCTTCAGCTGATTTTATTTCATTTGTCGAAAATCCACCTTCAGGACCGATAAGAATAAATATCTTTTTATTGGAAGGTGATTTTTTCAGTCTGTTTATTTTATGGGTCGCCTTTTCCCAAAATGCAATTTTTAAATCATAGGAGAATGACTGGCTTAACATTTTTTCAAAAGTCAATGGCTGTGAAATGTATGGCAGGCTGCTTCTTCGGCACTGTTTTAAAGATTCTTTTGCAATAGTTTCCCAGCGCTTTTTCCGTTTTTCAATCCTTTTGGCATCAGGGGTTGGAATGGAACGCTCACAAAAAAAGGGGATCCATTTTTGGATGCCAAGCTGTGTGACATGTTTGATCACCAGGTCCATCTTTTTATCTTTCAGCATGCCGGAACAAAGCGTAATATCAATGGGAGATTCTGTTAAAGAGTCAAAACCATCGATAATATTGAGTTCAATGTCTTTCGGGGTGACCGATGTAATGATTGCAGTAAAATCTTTTCCAGCACCATTGGTAATTTCAATTTCATTTCCTTTTTTTAACCTGAGAACTCTGGAAATGTGTTTTGCATCCTGGCCCATAATATTTGCTGTTGACGGTACAGCACTGATTTCAGGAATGATAAATTTTTGCATCATAAGACTGTTTAAAATAAAGGGCTGGCATTGTAAATGGCTTTTTTAAATAGTTGACACTTTGATTCGGCTTTGGTACTTTTTGTTGTTCACAGATATTGGACCGGGTATTGTTTTTAATATCGTAATAAAGTGGGGACTTTATGGCTGATTTAACAGATTGGGATGATGATATTTTTGGTGGTGATGAGATTGATGAAGACATTATCGAATTGACGGATGTTGTTGATGAGGAACTCGACAAAAAAGTAGATGGGGAAGAGGTCATTGAACTGACCCATATTGTTGAAGAAGAAGTCATTGAATTGACTGATGTTGTTGAAGAAGAAAGCCATGATCTTAATCTGGATATTGTCAAGGAAGAGAAAGTCGAAATTGAAGAAGACCTTGAACTGGAGGATGAAACCTCCTTTGATGATGAACTTGAAATTGAAATAGATGAGTCTGTAGACGATAACCTGCCCGAAGATGAGCAGGAGTATGAGCAGGAACAGGAACAGGAACAGGAACAGGAGACTGTCCTGCCCCAGAGTATAGATTTAAGTCCTGAGATGCTGGAAACTGCTTTGGAGCGAGTGGTTGAGAAAAAATTTGCTGATAAAATAGAAACCATTCTGTTTGAGGTCATGGAAAAAGTAATTGAAAAAGAAATCAAAGAGATCAAGGAGAGTTTGCAAAAAGACCTTGATCAGATTGGAAATGCTTAGGTACAGGCATCCTAAGATATATAGAATAGGTACATAAAAAAAGGTTATGGGGATTGATTAAAAGATCCCCTTTTTTATTAATAAAGGGTTTTAGGAGTTGTTTTATGGGGTCTCACTCTCTGGATAAAGGATATGAGCCATCCGGTATTGAAGAAAAATGGTATAAATACTGGCTTGATAATGGATTTTTTAAGGCAGAAGATACAAGTGATAAAAAAGCCTTTTCAATTGTCATACCACCGCCGAATGTTACTGGCGTGCTTCACATGGGCCATGCGTTAAATAATGTTATTCAGGATATCATGTGCAGGTACCAGAGGCTTTTAGGGGTTAACGTCCTCTGGATGCCGGGAACAGACCATGCCGGGATTGCAACCCAGAATGTTGTTGAAAGAGATCTTGCGGCAAAAGGGCAGACAAGAGATCAGCTTGGCAGGGAAGAGTTTATAAAACAGGTCTGGACGTGGCGTGAAAAATCAGGCGGCGCTATCATCAACCAGCTTAAAAGACTGGGAGCCTCCTGTGACTGGGATCGTGAGCGGTTTACCATGGATGAAGGACTTTCCGACGCCGTAAGAAAGGTGTTTGTAAGGCTTTACAAAGAAGGACTGATTTATCAGGGCCAGTATATTATTAACTGGTGCCCCCGGTGTAAAACAGCCCTTGCTGATCTTGAAGTTGAGTATGAAGAAGAAGACGCTTACCTGTATTATATCCGATATCCCTTTGTGAATAAAAAGCAAGGCCTAACAGTTGCAACTACCCGGCCGGAAACCATGTTTGGTGACACAGCGGTTGCCGTAAATCCAACAGATAACCGGTTTGCGGATCTTGAAGAAAAAGAGGTGATCTTACCCTTGACCGATAGAGTCATCCCGATTATTAAAGATGAATATGTGGATACCGGGTTTGGAACCGGCGCGTTAAAAGTTACTCCGGCACATGATCCCAATGATTTCCATCTGGGAGAAAAACATGGACTTGAAAAATTAAAGGTCATTGA
>QMMT01000543.1 GCA_003647385.1 Deltaproteobacteria bacterium | reverse complement strand
TCATGATACTGGGAGTGTTGATCCCACCACGCACCTGATACTTGGGGTCGCCTTCAATCCCACGAACATGCCCAAAACCTCCCTGGCTACCAAGAACTCCCTGCATAATTGACCATGTGGGACTTGCAACCGTTTCCACACTGCCCCATGGGGATTTCAGTCTGACCTTGTCACCTTCAGCTATGCCAAGTTCAATAGCATCGATTTTATTTATCCACAAAAAATTTGTTTCATTTGTTTTCATGAGCTGAAAATTATTAAAAGTTGAAGAATGTTCATGCCCAAACATCCGGAAATTTCCAAAAATAAAGGGATATTCTGTGTCAGCCTGCAGTTCTTTATCAGGTTCTTTATAGTCAGGCAGAGGATCTATACCCTTTTCCTTTGCAACAGGGTTAACAAAATTATATTTTCCTGTTTTACTCTTTCCTGAGCTGCCATATCCTTCCGGACAATTAATACTTCCCCATTTTTTATATTTATAATATTCTGCCTTGTCTGTAATGATGAATCCTTTTGCCTTAAGTTCATCGAAAGACCAGGGGGTTCCCTCCATCTGATTACGGAAGGCTTCTTCAATATTGTCCCATGGAAAATATTTTCCCAGGTCAAGTCTGTTTGCCAGTTCTTTTATTATTTTCCACACAGGCATGGTATCATACATGGGTGGTACTACCTCTGCATAGTAGGCAATAAAAGCATCATAAAGCCAGTCAGGTTTTATCTGGCTCTGTTCCAGCCATGTGGTATCAGGGAGAATAACATCACACAACAGGGCGCTATTACACATATAAGCTTCAATGGCAGCCTTAAATTCCATTTTTTCTATGGCTTTAATTGAATCTGCCTGGTTACCACAGGAAAGGACTGGGTCACCAAAATAGAGGATCATTCCCTTGAGTTTGCCTTCTTCCACAGCAGACAGTGTATTGGCTGGACCCCAACCAGACCACATGGTATATTTATGGAGTTTGGGAGCAGATCCTTTGGGGGGTTTTTCCTGTCCTTTTCCCCATGGAGATTTCAATTTTCTTTTAAAAGGAAGAGAGGGTCCTCCAGGTGCATCAAATGTACCGCATAGTCCATTCAAAGCTTGTAATGCCGCAGTCCCATACATTCCATTGGGAACCTGTGCCACTCCAGTCCAGGACATAACTCCTTTTTTTTCAGCCGTGGCAAATTCAATGGCAATACGCTCTATGGTGTCTGCAGGAACGCCACTGATTTCGGCTGCCCATTCAGGGGTTCTGGCAATTCCATCTTCCTTGCCAAGGGCCCTGTTCTTAAGCTCATCAAAGCCATATGTCCAGTTTTTGACAAATTCTTTATCATAGAGTTCATTTTTTATTATGACATAACACATTGCCAGGGCAACAGCACCATCAGTTGCAGGTTTTACAGGAACCCACTCTGTAGCAACAGCAGCTGTATCTGACCTTCTCGGATCAAAAACTACCAATTTCGCCCCTCTTTTAAGGGCAGCCTTCAAATGGGTGGTTTTCCGCTGTCCATAGGAAGTGGCAAGTTCATTCATACCAAAATGGATAATATAATCAGATTCCTCATAATTAATCCACGGTCTCTTGTCATTGAGGTTATGTTCATTTGCCATACGATTGGCATTGTCACACATGGGTCTGTGGGTCATTTTGGGACATCCAAGATGATCAAAGAGTCCCTCATGTATCCAGTTTACCAAATCATTACCCCTGAAAAATCCTAATTTTGCAGGTTCTATACTTTTGATACCTTTTGCAACAGCATCAAGGGCTTCTTCCCAACTTGCTTTACGAAAACGGCCATTTTCTTTAATCAGAGGTGCTTTAAGCCTGTAGGGTGAATAGAGATGACTTGGAGAGGCTGCACCTTTAGGACAAAGCCTTCCACCACCTTTAGGATCACCGGCAAGTCCTGCAACGCCTGTTAATATACCATCTTTTACTTTTGCTGTCATACCGCACAAGGCACCGCAGGTGTAACAATGAGTAGGTATTTCCTTTAATGGTTCTTTTTCAACAGAACCTTCTTTCAGTGTGAAATAGGCAGAATCAAAATTCAGGGAAGCACACGCTTCCATCATTTTCTGAGTGGTTTCTTCACCCCTGGTAAAGCCATCGATTCTCATATTTTCACACATCAACGCTCCCCGTGTGAAATGGGCAAGGCCCTGATAAAAGTCTGTATTGGCAGAGACAGTCAGTTGATCACAAAATGAATTTATCCATTTAAGATATATATCTTTAAAAAATTTTATGTATGTATCTGACTCTTCTTTTTCAAGGAGATACCTTAAAAATTCCATTTCAACTGCAATATGATCATCAAGATCCTTAAAATCAGGATTTTTATGAACTCCAGCTTTTTTAAAATACTCTCTGAGGATTAAAACCGGCTTCTGCATAAGTACAGGTTTCTTTCCTGTATGAGCAGATTCATATGGGAATACAGGATTGCGCCCCGCATTGAGAAAGATATCTGCATAATCATAGCTCAAATCTTTATACAGTTTTTCTGCATCTGTGTCTCTCAAGCAACCAGCTATTGCCTTCGCTCCACTGGTGAGATCCATAAATCCACACCCTTTTACAGATTCAAGCAATCCGTTAATAAATTGTTCATTCTGCATGCTTTTAATTAATTGCAGTGATATTTCATCGCGATACAGGGTTGAAAGGAATTGATACCTTTTTGCCCTTGATGCCATATAAGTC
>QMMT01000542.1 GCA_003647385.1 Deltaproteobacteria bacterium | reverse complement strand
TTGATCAGAAATATCCCTGAAAATCCCGATAATTTTTTCGGGGCTCCCATTTTTATCCTTTAAAATGCGCGCGTTTACTGAGCAGAAATGGATGTTGCCGTCTTTGTTTACAAGACGAATTTCGTGATCCTTTAAATAACCGGTTTGAATAATATTTTTTATTGCTTCATCGCATTGATGCGGGTCTTCAAAAATATTGAAAATAGATTGGCCTCTAAGTTCATTTTGTGAGTATTGAGAAATTTTTTCAACAGATATGCTCACTTCAAGAATAATACCCTCCATACTGGTTTCAAAATAGACATCCAGAATGTTCTCAAATATCCTTCGGTGTTTTTTATCAGATTTCGCAATTGCCATCATTGAACTTTGAAGGCCGCTTAATATGGTTGTGACCGAAAGTGTGGCAACAATATTTAAGAGCATGAAGTTCAGGCTGATCACGACCCATTTTTCCAGGGGGTTTTCAACAGCCAGATGCCAGGGTTTAAAATTGAACGAAACCAAAAGATCCGTCAGGTTGTACTTGATCAGAAAACCAAGCCCTGTAATCGTTAGAGTATTGATGAGCAGAGCCCCGAAAGCCATCCTGTAACCCAGCAATACCCCGGTGATGACAGGGAAGAAAAAGAGCCAGACAGGCCCGGCACCAAAGGGTCCAAGCGTTATGATCAATACCATGCCCAAGAGATAACTGATGATAGAGATGCTGGCGGCACGAAATGTAAAGGAGAGGTTTGGCCTGAAAAAAAGAAACAAGAGGAATATATAGATAAGGGTATCAACAATAGCGATAAACCAGAGATTTTCCATGACAGACAGGACAAAACTCGGGATATAGGTGATCAATCCAAGGCCAACAGTGACAAGAAGAAGAGTTAATAAAACTTTTTCCTGCCAAAAGGTAATACCATCTTTTATGGTGAGATTAGCCGGTGTTGTCAGTTTGTCAAAAAAGGATACTATTTTTTTCATATGATTTATTGAAGTAATTCTCAATAGTTTAAAAGCACATCAATACCACATTCGATAATTTATCGATTTATAGCATGGATTTTTGCGGATTACCATTATTGTATCTGAAGATTTGACAAAAAAATCTCAGATCTGTATCACTTACTGATGAGACTTTCTGATATCAATAAGGAATATGATATTATTATAGCCGGTGGCGGAGTGACCGGTGCCGGTATTTTTTATGAGGCTGTACAAAAGGGATATCGCGTACTTCTTTTGGAAGCAAAGGATTATGCCTGGGGGACGTCAAGCCGGTCTTCAAAAATGGTTCACGGGGGATTAAGATATCTTAAACAGGGGAAATTTCTTTTAACGAAAACTGCTGTAAAAGAGCGGGAACGGCTGCTGAAGCAATATCCGGGTCTTGTTATGCCTTTGAAGTTTATTATGCCTGTGTTTGGCCATTACGGCCCTTCTAAGGCATCCATGAAAATTGGTCTTTCCATCTATAGTTTTATGGCCAGAGAAAAGCAGCATGAAAGTTTCAGCAGATCAGAGGTTATAAAGAAAATTCCCGGGATCAGACAAAAAAATCTGATCTCGGCTGTTGGATTCAAGGATGCCCAGGTGGATGATGCACGGCTAGTGCTAAGGCTGATTTTTGAAGGGTGTTTTTTGGGCGGGACCGCGTTGAATTATACAAAAGTGATTGGAATCCAAAGGAATCGAAAAGGTCACCTGGCCGCGGTTAGTGCGATGGATGAGGAGAGTCTTGCATCCGTTGAAATCAAAACAAAGGTGATGATTAATGCCACGGGTGCATTTGCAGAAGCGCTTCACCCCTTTCCCATGAAAAAATCTCACATACGTCCTTTAAGGGGAAGTCACCTGATTTTTCCCAAGAGTATATTTCCTCTGGACCGGGTCATCAGTTTTATTCATCCAAAGGATTTGCGGCCTGTTTTTTTATTCCCCTGGGAAGGGTCGATTCTACTGGGTACAACAGATGTTGATCATGATCAGGATATGAAAATGGAGCCGTTTGTGACAATGAAAGAAGCAGATTATTTAATGGAAGGGCTCAAACATATCCTGCCGGATTTTGATCTGTCTTTAAACGACTGCATTTCTTCCATTGCAGGGGTTCGGCCGGTATTGAGTAAAAAAAAGAAGGAGGCTTCGCGAGAATCAAGAGAACATGTGGTGTATAAAGATAAAGGACTCATAACGGTTACAGGCGGGAAACTTACCACCTTTCGAAGGCTTGCCAACGATGCATTAAAGGCGGCTAAACCCTACCTTCCAAAGCCGGTGAGTACAAATTTTAAGGAAAAGATAACCGCTCAACCGGTTGATGAAATCAGCCATCAGATACCCAAAGGCATAGAGAAAAGACTTTCAGGCCGGTATGGGGCACTGGGTTATGAAATCATCAGGCAGTATGATGAAGAACTGTTTTGTCCAATTGAGAACACAAAAAGTCTTTGGGTGGAAATACCGTATGCGGCTGAGCACGAAAATATTGGTCACCTTTCCGATTTGCTATTGCGGCGGGTCAGGGTCGGCCTGCTTCTTCCAAAAGGCGGGATAAATTTGCTGGACAGGATTGAAACATTATGTAGACCCTATCTTTCCTGGGAGAATAAAAAACGGGATAAAGAGAAGAAAGCCTATATAAAACTTTGGAAAACCTGTTATGGTCCACCCCAGAAAAAGGAGTCTTGATTTGGAGCAAAGAAAAATTACTGCCACCATTC
>QMMT01000541.1 GCA_003647385.1 Deltaproteobacteria bacterium | reverse complement strand
GTAATGGACGATATAGAAACCAGTCTTCCCGTGTCATTCAGTACAAGATATTGACTGCCATTCACGTATTTAATACCTGAAACCTCTTCTGAAAAAGGCGTTTTGGCAAATCCATTCGTTGTTGCTGCTATATAATAATATAAACCGTCAGAGACTTTGTATCCGGAATCATCAATTCCATCCCATTGAACCCTATTTTCCCCACCAGCTGTATCATCGGAAGCAAGATTAATTGTCCTGACCAGCTTATCAAGACCATCGTATATCTTTACAGTAACCCCTTGTTGAGAATCCAGATTAAAGGTTAACTCTTTACCGGAAACTGCACCATCTTCAACCAGAACAATGGGTGCACTGGTGCTGATTGTTTTGCCAAGATAGCTTAAGGTGGAGTCAACAGATCCTGATCCGCTGTTATCTTCAACATCAACCACAGAAGTCAATGATTTGGGATCCAGTAGAACACCTTGAACAACCAGATAGGGTCTGCCGTCATTGTATGCAATCCCTTCCACCTTGCCTGTAACACTTGAAGGTACCTCGGTATATCCAAAACCGGAATTGGCCAGGATCGTATAATTATAAGACCCGTCTTCAACAGCTCTACCACTGTTATCCGTACCGTCCCATGAAACAAGGTGTGAGCCTGCATTCTGCTGCCCGTCATATAAGGTCTTAACTGTTATTCCAGCTGCATCTGTGATAGTGATCATGACATCAGACGGTTGCCCAAGGTTATAGAACCCGCCGGAAACTGTTCCTTGATCAACATTCATGATATCCACGTCACCCGTGACCTTTTTTCCAATATACCCGAGAATATCCCCTTCGGAATCCTGACCAAATGATTTGCCAAGGCTTTCCATGGTGTCATTCAAATTGATCAGCTGTTCAAGTTGAGAAAATTGAGCCAGCTGGGCAGAAAAATCCGAACCCTCCATTGGATTTAACGGATCCTGATTCTGAAGCTGGGCCACAAGCATTGTTAAAAAGGCATCCTGCCCAAGGGCATCTTCTTTTTCAGTTTTTGCCTTTTCGTTTGATTGATAGGAATTGCTAATTTGATCAAGTGAACTATTTCCTGTGGATGTTATAGCCATAACTATCTCCTTTTATGCAACAAAATGAAGGGCCCCACCCTGATTCAATGTATCAAGATGGATTTTGGGAGTAGTGTTCCCTTCACCATTCGTCTGATTTAATTTTTCTTTGTTCCGGCGCTGTTTTCCAAAATTCCCGGCCTGGTTCCTGGCATCTGCCATGGATTGATTAAAATTACTGCTCATATCCACCTCAAACCGTTCAAGATTTACACCGGAATTTGACAGAACAGTCTTAAGTTCATTCACGTTTGCCGCTAAAATTTCTTTTGCTGCAATATTATCCGTCATAATACTGACCTTCATGCTGTTCCCGGTATTATCTATGGTCATCATAAGCCTTCCCAGTTCCGGGGGCTTTAATTGAATCCGTAATATACTTTCACCCTGATTGATTGCTCTGACAAGGCTTTTGCTTACCTGGTGCGTGACATAGGTTGGCAGATTCCTGAAAGATGATTTTGTCTTTAAACCATTCAACCCGGATTGTATATCATTTGTTTTTGTATCTAAAGCGGACATAGAAGTCTGGTCAAAAAGTTTTGCACTCGCAGACTTCACTTGTTTTAAGAATTCTTTATTATCTTTTAATTGATCCGCCATATCAGCAGTCCCATTTTTCTTTCCGATTAAAAGGGACTCCATCTCTTTAAAGGCATTTTCTAATTTTGCACCTGCGACAGATTTTCCATTCTCTTTTTTTACTGAAAACAAACTATTTTTATTGGTTTTCTCATTGTCCGGTACAAGCAACTGGTTTTTAAGTTCATCTCTTATTTGCTCATATGAAAATTCAAATGTCTTTGTTTCTGCATTTTTATTTTTAAATTCCAGCCCCTTAAACAAGCTACTCAATAGATCCAAAGGCTTTCCATTGGCCGCGAATTTTGGGTCAATATCAGTTTGGGAATAAGCTGCAGCCTGCTGCTGTGATATCTTCTGATATAATTTTTCAAGCGAGCTGACAAATTCGTTTAGAGTTAGAGCGGATGTTTTAGACTCATTTTTCTCAAACCCCAGCTGTTTGATCAGCAGGCTGAAATTATCATCACCCTCCTGGGTTTCTATATGGTTACCGGTATAAAAAGATTTTTTCTGTAGATCTTGAAGCTTCTCAATGAACACCTCAAGGCTGATGCCTTTCTCACCTCTATCTGCTTCATATAATATTTCGGATATTTTTTCTTTTGGGATGCCTAAAGAGTTAAGGATTGATTCCAAAAAAGGAATTGCTGATGTTTCAAGAAAACTTTCGTCAAAAATCTCAGTGTCGGATTCCACTTCAAGGGAAAGATCAAAAAGTCTATCCAACAGATCATCCATTGCCAGGGTATTGTTTCCCAATTCTTCTGAAAATTTGTCGAATAGATCTATTATATCATTTTCCTCAAACCCGGCGTTAAGCAACATTTTTTTTAATGCTTCAAGGCCTTGAGAATCTATTGATATATTTTTCAAATCCCCTTTTGACAGCATTAAAAAAATATTTTTCAATGCCAAAACAAAATCTAACCTCTCTTCTGAGTTCAATTTTTCTGATAAATAGTTGATGGCCCTGCTGGAATCTTCGCTTGCCTGAAGCTGATTAAGCTGTGTCTTCTTGGTCTGTTCCGATT
>QMMT01000540.1 GCA_003647385.1 Deltaproteobacteria bacterium | reverse complement strand
GATCGTCGTTGGATTTTTATGCAGTGTATCCTGCACCAGAACCATGTCAGTATTCAATTTTTGCACCAGGGTCTGGATGGCAGAAAAACGGTGGGTTGTATATCCCAAAAGGCAGGCAATAATTAATAAAATTATCACAACCAGGACAACCGGTAATCCCGGGGCCTTGCTTTTGGCCCTCTTGTCGGTATCTGGCCCTGACTCTTGCTGTCCGGCAGGCTGTGCATCTTTTGGCAGGTCAGCCAATGAGTCTCCGGGAAAATCCGGAAGGGCATCTAAAAGCTTGAAACAGACCAGATCTGAATCACACTGGGGACAGGAATCCCTGTCCCGGGGAATATGCTCAAAATGGCATACAGGGCAGGTTAATTCAGAACTCATTTACCGGGTAATACCTTTTTCAATTGTTCCGGTTTCTTTATCATATTGCCGGATTACTTTATCCACCTCAGGTAAAATTTTATCAAGCGTGTCATTAAGCCGCTCAAGTTTTTCTTTTTGCACTGCCGAAAGAATGGTTGTAACCGCACCATGAAATTTAGGCGCCCTGGAAGGGTCATGCTCATCACACAGATCTCCTGCCTTGGTGATACGCATGAGAATATTGAGCAATGGGAACTTGTCAATGAATCTATCCAGATCATTATAGGCATCCAGATTCTCTTTATAGGTCCCATCAAGATTCATTTTTTTAAGGTGTTCAATCTTTTTTTCCATTAACGACTTATTTTCAGATGACAATGCCATGGAGAACATCTCAAGAAGATCCTTTGCATAGTATATAAATGCATAACAGTCGATCCCCTCTTCTGCCAGTCGTTTTGTCTTATTGATATTCATTTTTGCATGGGTGTAGACAGATTCGATAACCTCACCGGTTTTTTTATCGATCACCCTGTGAATGTTTTTTAAAATGGAAACAGTCCGGGTTGTCATATCTTCAATGGTATAGGTTTCATATTCTTTTTCATTGGCCTCATTGATCATTTCTTCCAGAATCTTGAACAATTTTTCATCTGCCTTACCCCTTGATAATGTTTTGCTCAGCTCCACCCCGGGCAGTTCTTTCAGTGATGCAGCAACTTCAACAAGATTGTTCTCATCAATCTTCAGGGTCACCTCAATACTGAATGGCAGATCCCGGGTCTCATCAGAATGATCCGTCCGGTATTTATCAATGGTTTTATTATCAAATCCCAGCCAGAAATCACCAATGGACTCCTCTATATCGTTGACCATATTAAAAAACTTCATATGGACCAGGTTCTGATCAGAATGGGCCAGCTTGAAAATTTCGGTCTGTTCACAGGGAAGAGGCGTATTTTTTTCAACAAACAGGTACCTGTCTTTATTTTCAAGGCCAACATAATAATCATGAGCAGCTGCATGGACAATATCAAAAATGCCCTGGTCAATAGTGTGTTTCTCCAGATCAAACCCACAGGCTTTGCAGACTGTGTCTGACTGTAAAACCGTTTTCCCGCATCCCACACACTCATAGGTGTCGGAAAGCCGGTGGCTTAAAATGGCTGCACCTTCGGCAATGGCTAACATGGGACGTTCATGGACCATCACCTTATCCGGTCCGAATATTTCTTCCACAGCCTTGATAATGTACGGAATTTTCGAACTTCCGCCAACCAGCAGCACCTGGTCTATCAGATCCGGTGTAAAATAGATATCATCCAGCAGATTTCGAGTCAGCTCCATGGCAGTTTCTACCACTGGCCGGATTATGGTTTCAAACTGTTTTCGGGTTAAGGTAACATCCACATCCAGAAGATCGCCGTCATTGTCCTTTAGAAGACCTAAGATTTCAATATAGGTTTCTTCCTGGTCGCTTAAGGTGATTTTTGCCTTCTCTACTGCAGCCTTGAGCTCACCTATAAAGCGGATTTTTCTGCTGGTTTCCTGGCAATCGATCAATTGCCCGATATCTTCAATCTCATACTCTGTCTGTGTTTTACTAAGCACAAAATCTTCGATTCTACGGTCAATATCCTCTCCGCCAAGCCACATGTTGCCGCCTTTGCCCTGTTCAATGAACTGCCCCCCACTGATGGTAAGCACAGACAGATCAAAAGTGCCACCCCCAAAATCAAACACCATAATGGTTTTGGCAGCCTCGCCTTTTACCTGATCAACGCCAAAGGAAATGGCAGCCGCAGTAGGTTCAGGAAGCAGCCGCTGTACTTTTATACCGGCCAGGCCGGCGGCAATTCTTGTGGCATGCTTTTGCTTGTCATTAAAATAGGCCGGCACGGTAATCACTCCAAACTCAACCGTATCATTGAGATAGGCTTCAGCATCATTTTTTATTTTTTTAAGTATTTTGGATGAAATCTGCTCAGGGGTATACTCCTGACCATTTAAAAGGATAACCAGAGAGTTGTCGGTTCCTCTGGACTGGCGGGTGATGGTTTTAAATTGCCGATGGTCGGATATGATTTTTTGCACTTCCGGATTGGTAAAACTTCTTCCCATTAACCGTTTAATCGCTGTCACTGTATTTTCAGGGTCCTGTTTGATCCATTCCAGAGCATGCTTTCCAATAATAAATTCCTGTTGGTTGATCAGCCCCAATAATTTCTTTTTTTTAACAGTAACACATGACGGTGTAATTAGATCTCCCTCAGTGTTTTTTATAATTTCAACCTGCATCTTCTTAATGGATGCGACTGAATTGGTGGTTCCTAAATCTATTCCTATGGATTTTGACATAATT
>QMMT01000539.1 GCA_003647385.1 Deltaproteobacteria bacterium | reverse complement strand
CCCTGTTAAGACGGATTCGATTTCTACAGACCTTGAAACACAAACAGAAAAAGAAGATCCAAAAATAAATATTGCGCCGAGCCCCACAGCTCAGAAACGAATTGACCAGGCATTGGAACTTTGTAATTTTGCACAGCAGATGTGGGAGAAAGGAAAATTAGATGAGGCCCTGTCAAACCTGGACTCTGCTTATTTTTCCATCCTTGAGGTTGATTCGGAGGTTTACCCTGAATTCAATCAACAGAAAGAAGACATCCGATACCTGATATCAAAAAGAATTCTTGAAATTTATGCATCCCGCCAGATTGTGGTAAACGGACAGCACAATGAGATACCCATTATTCTGAATAAATACGTAGAAAAAGAAATAAAGAGATTTACAGGGCCTGAACGAAAATTTTTTATACAATCCCTTGAACGAGCCGGCAGGTACAGACCCTTTATTGTTTCTGAATTAAAAAAAGCAGGGTTGCCCGAAGATCTCTCCTGGCTCCCTTTGGTTGAAAGCGGGTTTAAAATAAGAGCACTGTCTTCCGCCCGTGCTCTTGGGTTATGGCAGTTTATTCCTTCCACTGGATACAAATTTGGATTGAGCCGCAACTATTATATAGATGAACGTTTGGACCCTGAAAAGGCAACCCGGGCTGCAATAAGTTATCTAAAAGAGTTGCACAATCTTTTTGGAGACTGGACAACAGTACTTGCTGCCTATAATTGCGGCGAGTCAAGAGTATTAAGGATCATCCGAAAACAAAGAATAAATTATCTTGATAATTTCTGGGATCTTTACCAGAATCTACCCCGGGAGACCTCGCGCTATGTCCCCAGATTTCTGGCAACCCTTCATATCATCAACAACCTGGATAAATATAACATAAAAATTGACAATCCCTTATCGCCTGTTGATTTTAAAATATGTGAAATCAAAAAACAGGTCAGACTTAAAGATATTGCAAAAGAGATCGGGATGAATAAAACGGTGTTAAAAGACTTAAATCCTGAACTTAGATATGCACTGCTTCCACCTGAATCTTATCAATTAAAAATTCCAGAAGATAAGGTCCAGATTTTTCTTTCAAAAATAGATAAAATCAAAACAACTTACTCTCCTCCGCCAATGTATGTATACCATCGTGTAAGACGGGGAGATACACTGTCCGGGATTGCCAAAAAGTATAAAACATCTGTTCGTGCCATATCAGCTGCTAACAATATTAACAAATATCATACCATCATTGCCGGAAAGGTATTAAAGATACCCAGCAGGACAAATGGTGCCAATATTCATGTTGTTGCATCCCATCGGATACCACCGGGAAAGACGCTTACATACAGGGTCAGACGCGGCGACAATCTTTGGATTATTGCCAGAAAATTTGGTACGACAACAAAAAATATCATGACAGTAAACAGTCTGTCGGGGACCACATTGAATATTGGTCAAACCCTTTATATCACGTCCGGGAAACAATTAACTGCTGCGCAATCTAAAATTGCAAAGAAAGGGTCTGTCACTTACCATGTTCAATCCGGGGACAGTCCTTTTACCATTGCAAAAAAATACAATATGAGCTTACACCGGCTCCTTGCCTTAAATCATTTAAATAAAAGAAGTACGATATTCCCCGGGCAAAAATTAATCGTTGAATAAACACCAAACCACGCCCCCGTAGCTCAGTGGATAGAGCATAGGATTCCTAATCCTTGAGCGCAAGTTCGATTCTTGCCGGGGGTACCATAATTTATTGCTTGTCTTTACTGCCTTTCCAGCGCTTTCTCATGGTCGCCGCAATATCTCCAAAAACAGAAGGACAGTTGATTATAGGAGAAACCCGTTACAGGCTGATTACCCCACGTACGCTGGATGGACATTGCAACAGGTTCTATGATTCCTTATGCTGACCGCCAAAAACTCGGTCATTCTTCCCTCAAACACTTTGGCGGTTTAACCGCTTCAGTCATCAAGAACCTGTAAGCAAAGTTCCATAATGCTCCCGTGAGGCAATCAGCCTTCCACTGGCGGGAATAGTGCTCTCTCAATTTCTTTTACATTTAGTAATGGTTTTTGATAAAAAAGTTCTAAAATTCTATTTATTTTCTTTATGGATATACCTTAAAGCCGTCCCGGCATTACCAGGGGTAGTGCCTTTTTTTTCTTCCAAGCACCAATCTGGTCACCATAAGGCAGTCTCTGAGCCTAATCATGGATATCAAATGGTGCCAGGAGGCCACGGGGGAAGTCCAGTCACGAAACGTATATATATACCCATTCACATTTTCCGATCAGAAGTTATAGGGCTGGATGAATGGAATTAGGGAAGTAAAAAGGCAGAGTCCTTTTAGTAAGCGACCCTGCCCCTTATTTTAATTAATTATCTCAGTTTAAGACGTCTATCATCTGAACCAGATCTCCGATCTTTACCGGATCGTCTTTCAGGTGAATATTCGGCATATGTGAATATCCTCCTGTCTTTCCCTAAACGCCTACCATCGTTATCCAGTAATAAAACAGTCGCTTTATTTAACAAGTTTCTTTCTGCTGACACCTGCAAGACCTACAAGGCCAAGGCCAAATAGGAGCATTGTGGCTGGTTCGGGTACTGGGGCGGTTTCTACTAATTGAAAGCCAGCAATAACCGCTGCCTTTGAACTGTTATACCTTTCCACGCTAAAACTGAGTAAACCACTTGCCGAACTTAAATTCTCAAGCAGCGCATAGTTTTCATTG
>QMMT01000538.1 GCA_003647385.1 Deltaproteobacteria bacterium | reverse complement strand
CCGTTAATTTCCCTGCCTTTGTATCTGATTGAACGTTTAGATGGTATTGTTGAGAATTATTTAAACTTATGATCAACGTCTTCAACGCAGGGGAAAAATATTTGTCGCTGATCATAACTCACAACACAAAAGAATTTAGCAGGATTTCAGATGCCTGACCCGCCTCTGGAACTATACAGAGTTTCTAATATTGTATACGCTATAATCAAAGTAGTTGACCTGGCTGTATTCAATACCTTTTCCTGAGTTTCAGGCTTGTTATTTTATTGCCACAGGACTCATCGTGTCAGGTTTTGTATATACTGTCACCAGAATTCCAAAAAAAATAAGTGTACTGTCCCTTTAATTTAACAGGATTTGGAAAATTTCATTTCTTTTAGCCGGGCCTGAATTTTCACCATCTTGAATTGCCCTAACCATAGCAAGATCTTCCATTACTTCAAGCAGCAGATCATGGAATAGTTCTTTTTTTTCTTCAATAGCTTCGATAATCGCCTGCTTGAAGAGATCTTTAATTTTTTTATCAGGAATCAACGCTTCCATAGCATACCTTTTCTCATTGAGGAAACGGAAACAGGGTCTGACGGAAACAGGAAACAGGGTCTGACCCCACTAAGTATTTGTTATTAAATGAAAATCGTTCCAGAACACTGCATTTTCACCCCTTAAAGACCAGTTTTCATGGGTATAACCAGCACCGTAAGCAGTTTGGGATTCATTAATTGCATAATCTTGAAGATAATCATTTCCCATAGTATTCGAATTGTTTTTGACCCTGATCTCACCATATTGTTTGACCTTAAAAGAAGGAGGCGGCAGTACCTTTATCTTATATTGCCTTCCAAATTTATCTTGATTCTGCTGGATATATTGTTGGCTTCCAACAGCCAGATTATTTGTCCATAAACTTTCCCGCTTCAGGCTGCCATACTTCAATGTGTACTCAACCAAATCCTTATAATACGTTCTAAACTCATCAGGGTCAGTTAAGCCGCAGCTGGAAAGCAGGGCATTTCGATCAATCAATCGATACCGTGTGGGAGGATCTAAAATTTCATTATAACCGCAAAATTCCCAGTCCCTTGGATGCTTTACTGCGCCTGCCCGAACCATATTCAACTCAATATACGCCATACACCTTAACAGGTGAACCCCACTTTCAATGGCAGTGGTATAAAAACGATCTTCCCAGAAAGCACCTTTACGGTTTTTTCGACTATTATACGCCTGTCCTGTGGCGCCGGACACCAGCTGCATGCTTTTGGAAATAAGCTCCTTGCGACTGTCCACAACCAGCAGATGTATATGGTTGCATGTAACAGCATAGGTAATAACTTTCAGACCATATCGTTTTTTAGCTTTAAAGAGCCAGTCCCTCCAGATTTTTCTGTCTTTTGCAAATTTTAAAAGGTGTTCTTTCTTATGACATCTGTGGGTGATATGCCACAAAAAACCTGGAATATGTATTCTTTTTCTACGCGGCATAATTACATCCAATGCACAAAGCTTAAATACCCTTTTTTAATATGAAAAAATACGGTTTAAGGTCGTTTTAGAGGCAATTTCGACCAATTCTTTCCAAAAAAACAATTACTTATCGGGGTCAGACCCTATCATGTAATCAGGAGTGTATTTAAATCAAGCATTTCAGCAGCATTTGCAAAAGATTTATCCGAGGTGACCAATTGTAATTCTTTATCCGATGCTATTGCAAGATGAAGTGCATCAAGTGTTCTTAAGGGTGTTGTAAAAAGACTCAGCCAGTTTTTGGCCAGTCTCCAGTGATGGTCTTGCACAGGAATTGTCTGAAAAAGACCTGTCTCCACATGGGAAATAAACTTTGCCAGAATTCGATTGCCGTCCATGCTGCTCAGCTCATTCTGCCTTATCTTTTTTGCCACAGCAGAAGTAAATTCCACTTCAGTTAAAATACTAAGAGAGGGCTTTGCCTGTTCCTGCAATAGATTTTGTACCTGCCGGCTTAGGACTTCTGGACAGTAATACGCGACCAATACACTTGTATCAACATAAAACATCAATATCGTTCCTCATCACGGCCATTAACAACTATCTGGCTTAAGCTTTTTCCTTTTATCGTAATTGAGTTTCTAAAATCATTCAGATCTGGCAGCCGTTTTTCTGACCCGGGCACAGGTACAAGCAGAGCCACTTTTTTCCCCCGTCTTAAAATCAAAATCTCTTCACCTTTTTGCGTGAGATCCAGCAGTGCACTGATTTTCTTCCTGGCTTCTTTTACATTAACTTCCATATATTTAATCCTCCTTTATAATGTACATATTTATATCATATGTACATTATAAAGTAAACAGAGTACACAATCCTAATATTGAGGGCATTTAGTACTCCAAGATTATCATAAAGACACTATTTTTAATTCTGGAAAATAAGTTTTATAATACCCTTTATCACTTGTAACAATGGTTTTTTGTTTCATTACATGTGCAAAGGCGCCAATCAAAAAATCCGAAAGAATATGTTGTCTGATTTTTATTGCTTTCCCACATTTTTTACAGGATAAATCCCTGATCTTCTCTCCGCACTCATGGCACATCAATATCCTTCGCTGATTATATTTTTGCCATCTCTCAGCCGCTTCAATATAGCATCTGCGAGGAATATCTTGAATCTCAATGTCAGTATCTGATAAAAAAGCATTTATATCCATCCCGGAGTTAAACATAAGAGACAATTCGCCATATACAATTTTG
>QMMT01000537.1 GCA_003647385.1 Deltaproteobacteria bacterium | reverse complement strand
GTGAGCCGGAAACTTACTCCTTCGACCCCTTCTGTTATCAGCATTGGGTCATTTCATTCCGGGACTGCACCTAATATAATACCGGAGAAAGCAGTTTTGACTGGAACAACTCGAACCTTCAGCAAAAAAATTGATAAGGAGTATCCCAAGATACTTGAACAGATTATCAAAGGTGTATGTGATTCCATGGGCGCTGACTATAAATTTGAATTCTTTCACAGATACCCCCCTCTTGAGAATGACCGTGACATGGTTGAACTTATGAAAAAAAGTATGGTTAAAGTAGTCTCCAATGACCTGGTCAGAGAACCTGAATCCACTATGGGAGCTGAAGACATGGCTTTTGTCCTTGAAAAAACAAAAGGGTGTTTTTTTCTTCTTGGCACAGGGTTTGAAGAGTGTGCCCCTCTGCACAATCCCAAATTTAATTTTGATGAATCATTGTTATTGCTGGGTGTGGAAACATTTGTTCAATATGCTTTGGATCTGCTTGAATGAAAAATCAGATAGGATGCTGCTGATATCTTATATTTTCAATCCCAGATTTTCATCCAGCCCCAGCATGATATTCATATTCTGAACAGCTGCGCCCGAAGCACCCTTTCCAAGGTTGTCCAGGCAGGAAATTATCACGATATAGTCTGTGTTTTCATACACTGATATTTCAATTCTATTGGTATTATTACACGCTTTTGCATCCAACAAACCCTCATCAAGGTATTCAGCAGTGTTCTCAATGATTTTGACAAATTTATTGTTTTCATAATATTTGGAATACAGCGCCACAATCTCCTGCCCTGATACCTGTGCAGCCAATTGATCTTTAATTAGATAGGACATCACCAGCATACCCTGCTTGAAATTTCCAACACTTGGTGTAAATAGCGGCGGCGTATCCAACCCTAAAACATACTGCATTTCAGGTAGGTGTTTGTGGTCAAGATTTAAGGCATAGGGTCTTTGGGAGTTTACTTTATCAAAATTTTCAGGATCTTCATAAACATCTATCATGCCTCTTCCTCCGCCACTGTATCCGGTGATGGAGTGACAGATCAATTTCTGCTGTTTTGAAACAATATTATTTTCCATCAGAGGATTCAGAGCCATGATAAAACCTGTTGCGTGACAACCTGGCACGCAGACTCTGGTGCTGTTTTTTATCTTTTCTCTCTGAAGCGGATTTAATTCCGGTATACCGTAAGTCCACTCCCTGTTTGTCCTATGTGCCGTGCTGGCATCAATAACCTTTGTCCTGTTATTGGTAATATACTGCATTGTTTCCTTAGAAGCAGCATCAGGCAGACACAGGAATACCACATCAGCCTGATTAAGTAACTTCTGTTTGATCTCAGGGTTTTTCTTCTCTTTTTCTGCTATTTTTAAAATCTCAAGTTCATCTCTTTTGCTTAACATTTCATCTATTTTTAAGCCGGTTGTTCCAAACTGTCCGTCCACAAAAATTTTGTATTTCATTTTATTCCCTTTAGGTTATTGCATGGCATGCAACACGCCTGCCTTTTCCAATGGATGTTAACACAGGTTGAGATGTTCTGCACCTGTTTTTTACCAATGGACAGCGGGGATGAAACGGGCATCCTGCAGGAGGATCCATTGGATTGGGGATTTCTCCTTTTACCGGTGTTCTTTTTCTACCGCTCATTTCAATGTCGGGGATTGTGTCTATCAACAACCGTGTATAAGGATGCTGTGGATCATCAAAAAGATCATCAGCCGGTGCAGTTTCACACAAACGGCCAAGATACATGACACCGACACGGTCAGCCATATGGCGTACTACAGCAAGGTCATGGGATATGAACAGATAAGATAGATTAAACTGATTTTGAAGATCAGTCATCAAATTGAGAATTTGGGCTTGAACTGAAACATCCAATGCTGAAGTGGGTTCATCACAGACAATAAATTCCGGCTCACTGGCAAGAGCCCTGGCAATGGAAATCCTCTGCCGCTGGCCTCCGGAAAATTCATGGGGAAACTTATCTCCATCCCGTGCTGATAATCCAACCTTGCGCAGCAAATCTCCCGTTCGTTCTAAGATGGCTTTTTTACCTTTAAGCAGGCCAAAGGCATGGATGGGTTCACTGATAATTTTAGTTACACGCCAGCGGGGGTTAAGGCTTGCATAAGGGTCCTGAAAGATCATAGTCATACGCCGCCGCAGTTTCATCTCTTCATTGCGACTTGCAATGGCAGCCATGTCAATGCCGTCAAAATAAATTTTTCCGGAAGTTGGTTTATAAAGACCAACAACCATATTTGCTATGGTTGATTTTCCACATCCTGATTCACCAACCAGGGCAAAAGTTTCGCCAGCTTTCACAACAAAATCAACACCATTTACAGCTGTTAAAAATTGACGTGGCTGACCCTCTATCAATCTATTGAGCAAAGGTTTGGATACTTCAAAATCCTGCTTTAATCCAGTGGCTTTCAATAAAGGTGAAGTTTCAGGGTTTGCTATCATGATATCTCCAGCAGGCCACCTGGGTAGGGCCGATGTCAATTAAATGCGGTTGTTTCTCTTTGCACATGTCCATGCATTCCGGACAGCGGGGATGAAATGCACACCCTTCCGGGATATCACTCAATCTCGGCATTGTTCCATCAATCTGAGTCAGTTTTTTCGAGCGTTGACCAAGGGATGGGATCGCTTTCATAAGCCCTTTGGCATATGGATGAACAGCATTTTTTACTACCTGCCGCACCTCTCCT
>QMMT01000536.1 GCA_003647385.1 Deltaproteobacteria bacterium | reverse complement strand
CCATGCAAGTAAGCATCTACAGGTAATAGCTATTAAGGATTTTACTTAAATTAAGGAGGAACAAAATGAAGCAAAACAATTTATTAAACACAATTACCATTGTCTCAATGGGTCTAATCATCGCTGTTACAACCTTATTAGCGATACCAGTCACTATCCAAGCAAAGACTTTGAAAATTGGTGTGTTAGAATCTTTGACAGGATGGTTTTCAGTTCACGATGTTATAGATGCCAATGAGGTCAAGATTGTAGCAGAAATGATAAACGAATCGGGTGGCATTATTGTTAAGGGAAAGAGGCATACAATAGAACTTGTCATTGAAGATGCCAAGTCCACGCTTGACGGGGTGAATGGTGCAGCAACAAAACTGGCCTATGATCACAGAGTTAGGTTCGTAATTGGACCAAACGCATTTTTTTCAGCAGCAGCTTCACCCGTATTCGAACCAAACAGAATATTACATATCAGTGGTTATGCAACCAATACACCGGGTGAAGTGGATGCAAGCACCCCATTTGGCTTCCTCGGGTATAATGGAAGCGTTGGAAATGCATATGCAGGGATCATGTTTTTGAAAAAAAATTATCCTGATGTAAAAAAAGTTGTTTTTCTCCATCCGGACGATGGTGCAATTTCATATCTCGAACCTATCATTAAGTCAGCCCTGGAAGCCAACGGGATCTCCGTCGTTGGCGACACCATTAAATATCCCAATACTTTGGTAGATTTCAGTCCGATAGTGACAAAAATCAACGCACGTAAGGAAGCAGATGCCATATTTCACTTAAATGGCTTTGCACAAACAATTGGACCTATTGTTAAAGGGCTGCGGGAGCGTGATAATTATAAACTTTATGCCGCGCCAGTACCCACTCATCTTGAAGAAATTATAACAATCGCTGGAAAAAAGGCCACCACGAATGTTTTCACTTGTGGTATTGACCCCAACAATTCTAACAACACACCTTTGATGGAACAGGTTATCCAGAGGATTGAAGCCAAGCATGGAAAAACTGTTTCAATCCTGCTCCAGGGAGCCAATTCACTGTGGATTCTCAAGGAAGTCATTGAGGCAGCCCAAAGCATTGATCCCGCTGTCGTTAAATCCAAATGGGAGTCGATGGATAAAGTAGAAACTCTTTTTGGTATGGGTAGTATCAGTGGTGATAAAACATATGGGATCAAACACCATGTAGTGTCGCATCCCATACCTTTTCAGACGGCCAAAGATGGTAAAATTTCGAATGTAGAACTAATCAATCCGGGTATAATCCCATAACGAATTTGATTGATAATCCGGTTGTATGATTTGCCATTGTCTTAGGTGATACATCCGTTTGTATCGTATTTAAAAAATGGGGGATATTTAATGGAACAGGTTGTGCCGACAATAATTAATATATTGATCCTGTCCTCTATGTATATACTTGTGGCATTGGGTTTTGCATTTCTTTTCAGCATGATGGGAATACTAAACCTTGCCCATGGCGCCATATACATGATTGGTGGCTATGTTGGTTTTATATTTGTCTCCTGGCTGGGGGTTAATTCGTGGGTTGCATTATTGCTGTCAACATTGATTGTTGCAGCTTTCGGTGTATTCCTGGAAAAGTTCTGCTTCCGTCCGTTTGTGGGAGATTTTAACCGGACTATCATGATATGCGTTGCCATTACAATGATTTTACAAACAACTGTAAATATAATGGTAGGGACGAAAGTCCTGGCTTTACCTGCCTTTGCAGAAGGTATTTTCAGATTGGGATCGTTTTCCATAAGCTATGAAAGAATCGTCACTTTCACTGTAGGCATTGTTTTATTATCGTTCATTATATGGTTTGTGAACCGCACAAGATGGGGCAAACAGATGCAGGCAATATCCCAGAATTTAGAAGGTGCTGCTTTACAGGGTATTAATGTCCGATTTATTTCTGCGCTTGCCTGCGCCCTGGGTTGCGGATTGGCAGCAATAGCAGGATGCCTGATGGGGGCCTATTTAGGTTTAGGTCCTTTTATGGGGGATTTCATACTGGTAAAAGCCCTGATTCTGGTTATGCTGGCTGGGATAGGCAGTATCGGCGGTATTATCATTGCCGGGTTGATCATAGGCGGTTTAGATGCAGTGTTGCCTATACTGATCAATGGCGCTGTGAGCGATGCAGTTTCTATTTGTATTGTCATCGTTCTCCTGCTGATTCGTCCCCAGGGTTTTTTTGGACATGAATAGAGATCATTAAAGCGCTTCTATTAAGGATTAAATATGACAGATAATCAACTTTCTGAATTAACGCCTTTAACCATAAAAAAAGACAAAAGAAAATGGTTTAATCTTTCCATGCTGGCGTTATTGGTCTTAACATTAACTCTGCTGCCTCTCATACTTGATTCTCCCTATACATTGCACATTCTTATTTTGACCTTCGTATATATTGTTGCATCCGTAAGCTTACGTTCCATACTTATTTCGGGTCAGTTTCCTCTTGCCCACGGTGCTTTTATGGGTTTAGGGGCCTATTTGTCCGGCATGGCTTCAAAATGGATGGGTTTATCACCCTGGCTCACCATTCCTTCTGCAGCATTGATTGTTGCCGGGATAGGCATATTGATTGGATATCCGTTTTCCAGACTCAGGGCGTTTTACTATGCCATGGGCAGCCTTTTCTTTGGAATAGGCATATTGTTGATAATCTATGCAGGGGGAAGATGGACCGGTGGTTATAGCGGACTCATGGGTATCCGTCCCATTTTT
>QMMT01000535.1 GCA_003647385.1 Deltaproteobacteria bacterium | reverse complement strand
GTTGGACGAAGCCGCTATGCGGCAGAAAAAGCATAATTTGTGTATAACTCCTATCTGTGTCCAAACCAGGATACAATAATTTTTAAAGGAGTATACCATGAAAAAGTCAGAATTAAGCCGGTTCAACAAGCTCTATGAACATCATCTAAGATCACTTAAACTTCAAGGGAAAGCAAAGAACACGATTGACGCCTATTCCAGGGCTATTCGCCGAGTTCGTGATTATTTTGATTGCTGTCCCGATAAATTAAAACCTGAACAATTGGAAAAATACTTTGCCGATCTTGTAGATTCGCATTCATGGAGCACAGTTAAAATCGACCGTTGTGGGCTGCAATTCTTCTGGAAATACGTATTAAAACTGGATTGGAAGTGGGTTGATATTGTAAAGCCGCCACAAGTCAAGACGATTCCTGATATTTTTACTCCCTCTGAGATCGAAAAGCTCATTGCTGCAACACGCAAACTGCGGTACCGTGTTTTTATTTTAACCACCTACTCAATGGGGCTTCGTTTAGAAGAAACCTTGTCACTTCAAGTTGGTGATATTGATGCAAGCCGGAAACGTGTTCATGTTCGTCGTGGAAAAGGTCATAAAGATCGGCTGGTACCACTACCGGATCTTGCGTTGAAGGGATTGCGTGAACTCTGGAGAAAACACCGTCATCCCCAACTATTGTTTCCCAATGCCACAGGATCTTTAGAAACAGTTCAAAAAGCTACAACTCATATGGATAAAGGCGGTACTCAAAAAGCCATGAAAACAGTTATAGATGAATGTGGTATAAAAAAAAAGTCTCCACACATTCGCTTCGTCACAGTTTCGCCACCCATCTCCTTGAACGTGGCTTAAGTCTTCGTCATATACAGGCTTTACTTGGTCATGCAAGCCCCGAAACAACTGCCCGTTACGCCCATATAACTGACTTCACAGAACAAAACAGTCTGCTCACAATGAATACACTCATGAATACACTTCATGTGGATTTAAAAAAGGTGTAATCATGAAAATTTCCTCTATCATCAATCAATATAAGAATGCATTTATGGATAAATATGGTGATGCTGCATTGCCGGGACATTTAAAAGCAATGAATGCTATCAGCAATTGTCGTACTCCCGCCGTCGGTGAACTTTATGTGGGTTGTTCCGAATGTAATCATGCTGAATGGAAACCTCAATCTTGTGGGCATCGTAGTTGCCCACAATGTCAGAATCACGAAGTTAGTCAATGGATTGATCGGCAACAGGATAAATTATTACCTGTGCCTTACTTTCTGATTACTTTTACATTACCATACGAACTAAGATCGTTGGTCTTTCACAATCAGAGGCTAATGTTTTCTCTCTTGTTTCTTTGTGTTGCAAGTACACTGAAGGATTTTGGCCTAAATCCGAAAAAACTGGGGGCTGAAATCGGAATGACCATGGTTCTGCACACCCATAGCAGGAGGCTTGATTTTCATCCCCATATACATGTTGTCGTTCCAGGTGGTGGTATTGATAAACTCAGACGTCAATGGAAAAAGAAAAAAGGGAAATTTTTATTCTACCATAAGTCCCTGGCTAAAGTTTTTCGTGCTCGATTTTTAACAGCTCTAAATGAATCTGATCTTACCATTCCCATACACGTTCCCCACAAATGGGTGGTTGACTGCTCTCATACAGGAAACGGAATAACTGCCCTGAAATACTTATCTCGCTATTTATACCGTGGTGTTATCAGCGAAAAAAACATAATCTCCAATTGTAATGGCATGGTGACTTTTAAATATACTGAAAGCAAAACAGGCAAAACACGATTTCGTAGCCTTAAAGGGGAGGACTTCTTAAATCTGCTCATGCAACACGTCCTTCCCAAAGGATTCCGAAGAGCCAGAGACTATGGATTTCTTCATGGTAATGCAAAAAAGCTGCTTTTTTTGGTCCAATTGATTTTATACGTCAAAATTAAAGAAATCGAACAACGTCCAAGGCCGGTTTTTAAATGTCCGTGCTGTAAGTCACCCATGGTTGTTTTAGGCTTTCGGTTCACAGGAGAAAAATCCGGATAATTCTTTTTTATGGCAAAAAACTGCAGTGCATTTTTAAAACAGGAGATAAATAAAATTATGAAATAATTTATTTTTTTAAAAAACCTATTTTTAGGTTAATGCACTCGTGCGCCTTTAACTTGACTATTCTTCTGAAGGCGCATCACCTTCTCAATACTCGAAAAAAGATATTTTCTTATATATAGATCACATCGTAAATTTTGCAGGGCTTGTCCAACCACTGGATAAGATTGTGGTTCGTTGTCACTCACACAATCTATCCTTGTTCGATGGATTGATGAAAAATAGTATCAGTTTTCGGGTGTGGGGGCGGTATGCGCTTTTTACCGATCCTGTTACCAAAACCGGTGGAGAAAAATGCTCCTACCATGTGCCGACTTATGAGGCGATCAAAGGCGTATTGAAATCCATTTACTGGAAACCGACTATAATTTGGTATGTGGATAAAGTACGAGTGATGAAACCTTTGCGAACCCAGACCAAAGGAACAAAACCATTGGTCTGGGGTGGTGGAAACTCACTTGCAATATATACCTTTCTTCATGATGTGGATTATCAGGTCAAGGCCCATTTTGAGTGGAATGAGCACCGCCCTGAGCTGGCTGAAGACCGAATCGATGGCAAGCATTACAACATCGTCAAGCGCATGCTGGACAAGGGCGGCAGGCAGGACATCTTTCTCGGCGTGCGTGACTGCCAGGG
>QMMT01000534.1 GCA_003647385.1 Deltaproteobacteria bacterium | reverse complement strand
TCTTTAAACAAATCATGGAAGAAACCGGCCTTAAATTCGGTAAGATTGCCCAGCCGGTAAGGGTTGCCATCACAGGGACAACCGTGAGTCCCGGTATCTTTGAAATGCTCTTAGCACTTGGCAAAGAAAAAACAGTTCAACGGATTGAAAAAGCCATAGACTTTATTCAGGATACCGCATAAAGAATCCCGGCGTATCCGACAAAACTGTCTGAAGCCGATTTCTCAAAGCTTGTGGCGTAGTCAAGTTCAACTGCCTTGACTGCGCCAAGTTTTTTTAAGGCGGCTGTTGTGGCAGCAGCTGCTCCCGGGCAGCACATATTTTTATTTTCTAAGCCCTGGGCAATAATGTTTGATTCATCCATTCCCATCATTGCCTCTATGGCACTTTTATCGTTTTCATTCTTCACCCATTCCACGGCTTTTTTACCGGTCCCTGCCCGTGTAAAGCCAAAATCAGGGCCATAATGTGTCATATCTGTGGAACCGATGACCCTGATATTTTTTGACAGGTTTCTGGCCTCTTCCACTGCCGTACTCCCAATAATGGAAGCAAAAAAAGACGGGGCAACACCACAGGCCACTATTTTTGCATCAGGATAAAAATACTTGATAAATGGATATTGAAGTTCAAGGGTATTTTCATCAGGGAAGTTCAACGGGGATCTTTGCCGGATGTTGATACCCGCGCAGATTTTATCCACCAGTTGTCCATCCACCTCAATTTCTCCAAAGGGTGTTTCAATGGCGCCCTGTGTCAGGATAAAAGGTTCGGACTCTTTATGCATATGGGCGCCAAACAGGAGTATGGTGTCAATGGTATCATCAGATTTAAGAGAGGCAATAACCCGGCAGGCAATTGATCCTGAATAATACCAGCCTGCATGGGGAACAATACCCCCTAAAAAATTCCCTTTAAAAGGTCCTGATTTTTCTTTTAAAAAGCCTTGTATGGATGCTTCGCACTCACTTGCGCCTACAGGATACCAGGAACCGGCAAATGCCATTTTTTTTATTTCCATGATCCCCCCTTCTTAAAGCTTATCTTCCTGTTTTTTCAAACACTTTAATCTTCAGCCACTCAAGCCAGGGTTCAAGTCCTTCTTCAGACTTGGCTGATATCTCAAATACGGGTAAATGAGGATGGACTAGTTTCATATTATCCACAGCAAGTCCCGCATCAAAATCAAGATAGGGCAGCAGATCGATTTTGTTTAAAATCGCTATATCCGCCACCCTGAACATCAAGGGGTACTTCAAGGGTTTGTCTTCGCCTTCAGTCACACTCAACACCACGGCTCTCGCATCTTCTCCAATATCAAACTCAGCAGGACAGACAAGATTTCCAATATTTTCCACGATGAGAAGATCAAGGTCCTCACATCCAAGCTTTTTTGCCGAAGAAATGATCAAAGGCGCTGCCAGATGACAGTCACCGCCGAACTGGTCTGTATTGATCTGGGTGACTTTGGCCCCGGTTACTTCAAGCCTGTCTGCGTCATTGGTGGTGCAGATATCTCCCACAATCACCCCGACGCTGACATCTGGCATGAGCCTGCCTAAAGTTTTGCAAAGCAGCTCTGTCTTGCCGGAACCCGGAGACGACATCATGTTTAACACAAACACATTTAGTTCTTTAAAAAATTTTCTGTTGATATCCGCTTCTGTGTCATTTGCTTCAAGGACTCTTTTTTGAATATTTATTTCCATTGTTTTAGTCTGCCTATCTTTAAATTTATATTTTCACTTAGTGTCTGTTAACATCACTCTGCAATCTCCAGGGAGGTAATCTCAATCTCCCTTCCAGTAAGCATTTCAACATCCCCGTCCTCACAAAAAGGGCATTTAAATACTGAATCTTTTACTTCCCATTCATTATCACAGGTCTTACAATGAACCCTTACCGGAACAACATCAATAGAAAGCCTTGCATTCTCCAAAGGTGTATCTTTTGTGATGATCTCAAGACAGAACGTCAGACTGTGTTCAACCACAGATGCAAGTTTTCCGATCCTGAGATTGAGTTTTTCAACCTTTGGGTTCTCAATATCATCCGGGATGGCGGCAAGGGCGATCTGGACCAGTTGTTGTGCAATCCCCATCTCGTGCATACGCTTTTTTCCTTTTAGTTCTGCCTTTTAGAATAAAAATCTTTTTTAAACACTGAAAACCTGTCCTGCCTTATTGCATCCCTCATTTTTTCCATAAGATCAAGATAATAATAAATATTATGGATCGTGTTTAACCGGTAAGCCAGAAGCTCCCTGGATTTATACAAGTGCCTTAAATAGGCTCTTGAATAGTTCTGACAGGTATAACACTTACAATCCGTATCAATGGGTGATTTGTCAAATCTGAATCTTGCATTGGGAATATTGATGGTTCCTTTTGATGTAAACAGCTGACCGTTTCTGGCATTTCTTGACGGCATGACACAGTCAAACATGTCACACCCCATTCCAACCAGTTCAACCAGATTTTCGGGTGTGCCGACGCCCATGATATATCTGGGCTTGTCCCTGGGAAGCAATGGCAAAGTATGATCGGCTATTTCATACATGAGTTCTTTTGGCTCACCCACACTTAACCCCCCAATGGCAAATCCCGGAAAATCGATCTGAGTCAATTGCTGTGCTGAAAGAGAGCGAAGCGTTTTAAACATCCCTCCCTGTATGATACCAAATAGATTGTTTACAGATCCCTTTGCCTGCCAATAGTCGTAGCCCCTTTGAGCCCAGGTGCTTGTCTTTTCCAGGGCTTGTAT
>QMMT01000533.1 GCA_003647385.1 Deltaproteobacteria bacterium | reverse complement strand
GCTTTTTAGCTGCGATGGTATAGCTGCCGTTTTTTGCAACAGTATAAAATGCCCGTAACTGGTTCAAATTAATCATCAATACCAATCCTTAAGGTAAATATTCGGGTTACGCATTCATAAGTCAATTTTTTAATATACTTCTAAAATTTTTATCAAGAGGATATACCCATATATCTTTAATAGGAACACTAATTTTTCCTGGTGGTCCAAGTTTCCCACGACCTTTGGTCTGTCCAAGTTTAATCCAGTTGGCGGCTTTATAGCAGGTGCCTGCAAATCGATTTTTTTGTACAAAAGATTCCATCAATACTGGCCGGATATTATACTTTTCTTTCCAGTCGTTTGGAAGTTGACGTGCGGTTAATGACAGTATCTTCGAGGCAAGATTTTTCGATTGAATCCAGGGCAAAATAAGGAATCGAGCATTATTGGTAACCAATGACAAATTGCGTTTACGCTGATCGTGACTCCATTCAATAAATTGATCTCTTGGTGCGGTTTGCCATGCAGCAGCTCCAAAGCCCATCAGAGCAACAATTTGTTTGCCAGCAAAAATGAAATAGCGTAGCTGAGCTCCAGGCAATGGGGTAAACCCGAGGTAATGATATCGTTCAATATACTCATTCCACAAAGCAGAGTTCGTTTTGGAAACCATCTGTAAAGACAGTGGTGGCAATTCATTGACAGCACACACAAGAGGGCTTTGTGGATCAGTGGCTGGTGTGGATTTAATTTTTCTTACAGCTCCTTTGGCATGTGAGGGAGGGGGCAGCACAATCGCACCATCTTTTTGCATACGCAGCATAGCAACACGGCACGACATGTCCTTTAGATTGCCATCTGGTTTCAACCATTGAAACAGTTTGCATACTTCTTTTGAAAGTCGCATCCGGTTAAACCCAGGATTTTGCTTTATAAGGGATCGAATCTGTTTGATTTCTTTGGGTGTAAAGTCCCGGCCAGAGTAACGGATCATGATGAGTCAGGTACGGGTTTGAGAAGTCGCTGCCGGCGGCCTTCATCCATATCCCAAGGCAGGAAGAGGGATAAATCTTCAGGTGCTTTGCCATTATTTCTGGCACAGGCCGTCAGGTAGGATCTCAGCCAGTGCTTGCAGTTGATATTCCATAAAGCCATACTTTGAAAAATAGAAAACATTATCGCTGCCAATTGAGAACTCCACAAGCTTCCCGAACCATAAAAATTTTTACGTCCAGTTACCGGATTACGGATTGATCGTTCTCCTTTATTATTATCCATCGGCACTTCAGGGTGTTCAATATATACGTTTAGACCATTCCAATGGTTCTTAAGGCTTGTAAAAATTTTGTATTTAACGTTGGACAGCAGATCTGAATCCAGATCATCAGGATTGTGTAATGCTATAAAAGCATCTCGGTCTTTGGCTATTACATCCATCTTTTCAACAAGCTGTTCGTGCTGTTCTTTGAATGATGCTGACTGCCATTGAATAGGAAACTTTTGATCAAATTCTTTACAACGCAGGTTATTGATGTGGTAGAGTTCTCCAAACTTTTCAACCCAACAAAGTGCCCACTCTTCCAGATCCGGATATTTTCTGGCAGCATCTAAAAAATCACGACGAACATGAGCCCAGCAAAAAGCCAGGATGATGAATGGCAATTGCCTTGCCAAGGATTTATAGGCACTGTATCGATCACAAATAACAATAATTTTTTGTTTCTGTATGTTTTGAAAATATTCCACAGGGACATTGGCGCCACGGCCCTGTGCAATCTGGAAATATACAACTGATACAGAACGGCTGACCCATAACCACCAGCGGTTGCCAATTTTACCTTCAACATTCTCAAAAACTTTCCAGCTGCTTTCATCATTATGGAATCTGTCTTCTGTCATTTGATGATTGTAGAGTGCATCGTAAACAGGTTGGAATAATTCTTTGAGCTTTTTTAAAGTTCCTGCAATGGTTCCCGGAGAAATGGGTAATCCCAGCTCCTTATACTGATTTAGAAGACGATTGGTTGGCTGGCAATAGTGAAATTTGCTTAACAAGACTGCTTCCATGATTGAAATCCCATATGGACTTTTCGGTATGACCTTGGGAGGCATGGGTGCTGTAACTGTAGTAGGCACACCCTTGCACGAACACTCTTTTTTCATACACTGACGTATAATTTTACGAGTATAAGCCTTGACTTCAACTTCTATTATCTCGGCTTCCTTACTTTCATCTGGCACATATGGTGTGCTGCAATTAGGACATATTGGATCTTGTAACAAGTTACTCTCTTCTTCTTGCTCGGGAAGATCGGGTCGTTTTGTCCTCCCATGCCCTTTGCTGCCGGGCTGTTGGCCACGAGGACGTTTGAGCTTATCAGGATTGGATTTGCTCTTATCTTTACTGGCACTTTTTTTCTCACTTTTTTTCCCAAATACACGATTCTTCAGATCTCGTATTTGACCTTCTTTCTCCTTTATTGTTTGTTTGAGCTTTATTTCACGAAGAATGGATCTTTGATGCAGCGACTGCCAGTAACCAACTTCCCATTTAAGTTCCAAATATTCCCTTTCTGAAATAATGATTTGAGGTGATGTTTCAATAACGTCGTTATCGATTCTATTTGTGTAGGCCGGCATTAATGTTTGACAAGAAGCATTCATACTTCTTCTTATATCAAATTTATTTGCTTGTGTCCCGTACTTTTTTTTAAAAAATTTGAACAACCCGAATATTTACAGTTAATCTCCCATAAATTCAAAAATTTTAATATCTTATAT
>QMMT01000532.1 GCA_003647385.1 Deltaproteobacteria bacterium | reverse complement strand
ATGGTATCAGAAAAGAAAAAACAAATCATAATACCAAAAGAAGACGCTGTTTTCTGGATGGACAAAAATGGTGACTGGCACAATGAGCACGGAAAATTTGAACATCCCAAAATCATAAAATATTTTAATGCATCCATAAAAAAAGATGAAAATGGATACTATGTTCATCAGGAAACCAGTGATTATAATGAAAAAGTATATTTTCCTTATGAAGACGCCGCGTTTTTTGTTGTTGACGTAAAGGTGAATGAAAATATTATTCTTACATTAAACAATAGTGAAACAATTAAATTTAGCCCGGAACACCTTTTTACCCGGGATGACGCACTCTATCTTCAAACGCCTGAACACCGGATTAAGTTTAAAGACAGTGCGCTTTTAAAGATTTCAAAGTTTATGGAAGAATCGAATGGACACCTGGTTTTTAAGATAAAAGATAAAAACTATCAAGTCCCCTGTAAAGATGACCTTTAAACCTTGTTTTAAAGTGGGGTTTATGATTTCAAATTTTAAATAACCGATGACAGGCTTTGATAAGCATTATTCAGCTCAACAAATTTTTCATGAGAGCCGCCGGTATCTGGATGAACCTGCCTTGCAAGCCTACGGTACAGTTTAGTTAAGCGTTGCCGGGTCATGGCCTCAAGGTCTTTTTTAGTGATGTTAAAAATTTTGCAGGCCTTATCTGTGGTAACAATTTTTTTAGGCCTGGGAGCAAAAAAATGATGTCGGGACATGAAAGCGCTGGCAAAATCATTCAACAGGGTTGTGTGAGAATAGTGATGATCAAAAAACATGATGCAGTATCGGATCATATGATCATCAAGATGTTCATCTTTGTTGAACAGTTCAATATTAAGCCGGCAGATTTCTTTAAGAAAAAAATCATCCACTTTTTCCTGATCCAGGGCATGGGGCATTTTTTTAGCCATAAAGCTTGAGAAAAAGCTTTGAAGGTTAAAAACGGTGTAAACATAGGATTTCAATTCATGGGCTTTTAAAGAAAATTCCTGCCGGTAAAAGTGCTGCTCAATTTCATCCCTGGATTGATGAACAAGGTTTTTAAACAGGACGGCTGGCATGTTCTCAACAGGGCCCTGATCCATACCCCCGGATTTTAAATAAAGGGTTCTTCTTTTGTCAAAATAGTGGACACGGGCAGCAATCTCATCTTTTTCTCTGCGGGTAAGTTTTTTGTACGGACTCTTGAAGGACCGGTTTTTAAATGTCTCAACCGCCCGTCTGATATCCGGTCTGATCCATGGCCAGAAAAGGTCTTCAAGTTCATCTGTATCATAATTCGGATGAATTTCAGATATGACTTCTTCCATTTTTTCATCAAAATAAAATGCATTGCCACCGGCGTACTTAATGAATAAACAAGGGTCAGGACCAAGATCAAATAAATCCCTGAAAGTCAATTGATCATCAATGGTGCAAGATTCCCTTAAAATATATTGTGACCGGCCCCTGGATTTTTTTAATGCAATATACATGGTTTCCCAAAAGGGTTTAAAGGGTTTTCAGGTGATTCTTTATTTTTTTTCGGGTCTGGCCCGGCAGCGGCGTGATAAAGGGATCTTCTTCTTTTTCAGTCTCTACTTTTGAAATGGCTTTACGGATCAAGTCCAGTTGTTGCTTGTACCTTGAGCAGAGATCACACATCATCAGATGAAATTTAATGCCAAGCCTGATCCTTAAGGAAAGCTTTTGATCCATGGACTGGGAAATTAAATAAGAGACATCTTTGCACCTGAACATCCAGTGGTTTATCATGTTAATCCTTTACTTCAAGCCAGTTGGTTTCAATACATTCTCTCATCAGCGCGCGAGCCCTGTGGAGAATTACCCAGCAATTAGTCGTAGTGATATTCAAAACCTTACAAATGGTTTGAGTCGTTTCACCCTCAAGTTCTCTTAGGGCCAGTGCGCGGGACGGTCTTCTGGGAAGCGCCTTAAAACATTTTTTAACGATATCTAAAAAAGATTTTTGTTCAAGCAGGGCCTCAGGGTTTGATGCCCACTGGGCCGGCCCGGTTTCCCACTTTCCGTTGGCATCAAACACATCATCGGGTAACCGGGATTCTGAAATAGTGTCTTCAAAAACAGGCTCGCGGTATTTTTTACGGATAAAATCAATAATTTTATGTTTTAAAATACCTGTTAGCCAGGTCTTTTCTGATGATTTACCCTTGAAACGATCCTTTGATTTGAGAGCTGCCATCAGAGTGTCCTGCACAAGATCCTGGGCGCAAGATTCATCCTGAATTCTGTACAGGGCAAATGAATAGAGATAATCTCCATATTTGTCCACCCATGTGGATGGGAGACCTAATATGTGATCTTTTGTAATGATTAACCCCTCTGTTTTTTATAGGAAAGTGTTTTTAATCTGATCAGTTGATACTCCCTTGTTCCAAGACCAATTTTTTGAGCATAGTCAAGTTGATACTCCCAGTCAACAGCGGGGTAAAGACCTTTGAACTTATCTTCACCCGGCTTTAGATTCGTTTTGAGAAGTGTGCCGGGCAAAGCATTTTGTTGGTTAACTAGATCGGCACTTGCCTGGTCAATGGCAACAGGATCAGTGGATGCAAGAACCCCGACATTATTAACAATGGGGGCTTCACTGTAAGACATGCAATCACATTTGGGTGAGATATCTGTAATAAAGTTGATGAAAAAAGCTTTTTTTTTTTTGTTTTTAAGGTTTCCAGGGGTATATTCTATCATCTTTTCTAAGAAAAGCGGAATTGTTTGGTTCCAT
>QMMT01000531.1 GCA_003647385.1 Deltaproteobacteria bacterium | reverse complement strand
GTTGTATATAATATGAAAAATGGTTTTTGCAGTATCCCAGATAAAAATTGCACAGAGTAACATCCTCAATAAAACCGTTGATAATTTTGACATAAGAACCTGGTACACATTCAAGAGAACGAAAAAGACCCGATTTAAAAACTCCTTCCCTTTACAATCGTGATAGTTATTGATAAAGATTGAATTATAATTTCAGCCATATAAGCAAATGACATCACAACTCAAAATTCAAGGGGAGGCACTATTATGATAGGAGCAATGATTGCTAAACAAAAAATATCTTCAGCCTATAATGCATTGAACAACCGTGACTTTGAAGCATTTTTAGCAGCCTGGAGAGATGACTGTACTTTTATTTATCCTGGAGACTTACCTGTTAGTGGAAAAATAGAAGGGAAACCTGCAATTGAAAAATGGTTTAAAAATTTCTTCGATCAGTTCCCTAAACTTAAATATACATTGAAAAATGTTTGTGTGGATAATGTTTTTGATTTTATGGGAATTAATACTGTAGCCGCTCATTGGGATAGTGAATATACAAATAAAGATGGGAAAAAATTTCAGAACAGTGGTGTTACCGTTATAAAGATTAAATTTGGAAAAGCTGAATTTGTTAAAGATTATTATTTTGATACTGGTGATAACTTTCGAGCTGCATGGGGCGTTACAGAAACTGAATCTGCTGAAACTGTGGTTGAAGAAAATATTCCAGACACTCCCACTGATGACACTTCCAAATTGACAGGTAATACAGGCACTCTTGTTTTCCATAGTTCTGGTTGTAAATATTCAAAAAGTAAAAAATGTACTGCTATATTTAATACCAGAGATGAAGCAATTCAGGAAGGCTATAAACCTTGTGGAACCTGTAAACCTTAGAAAAAAATAAAGTTTTTGACAGCAAGTGTGAATAAAAATCCTGGTCAACTCATTAATAATTCCTGCAGTGCCGTCTGTCTCTGACTGATATCTTGATTTTTAACCGCCATGGCAAGAGCTCTTCGTGTGCCAACAAATACCGCCATTTTTTTTGCTCTGGTTATCCCGGTATAAATCAAATTCCTGAAGAGCATTTTAAAGTGTTGTGTAAGTATCGGAATAATTACAACTTCAAATTCACTACCCTGAGATTTGTGTATGGTAATGGCATACGCTAAATCAAGCTCCATTATATCAGTTTGCTTATAATGAACCAGTCGGCTATCAGGATAAAAGGCAACGGAACAGGTTAAATCTATATTATCAATATCTCGAATAACACCAATATCACCATTGAAGACACCCAGATCATAATTATTGCGCCTATGAATCACCCGATCTCCAATCCTGAATATTCTTTCCCCTACCTTTAATTGTCGTTTACCTTCAACAAAGGGGTTTGAAGTTTCCTGAATCACTCTGTTTAAACTTATTGTTCCAAGACTTCCCCTGGTCATAGGAGAAAGGATCTGTATCTCACATTTGCCATAATATTTTGGTATCCATTCCTGGTATAGCTTTCTGACAACATCCAAAGCAGAAAATCCATAATGAAGGGATGACCATGGATGAACTTTTTTTAGAACAGAAAACAATTCTTCAATTTTGGTTTCAGCCTGATATACCTTTTCCAAATTCACATGCTCAAATTTTTTTGGAATTGTTATTTCTGTTTCATACGGTATCACGGGTTCCTGGACTCTAAACTCAAAGAAGTCAGAACCATCAGATTTGTCAGAAATATTGTTTTCTAATTCAGTTTGCTTCAGATCATAAAACCTTTTGACTCTGGAAATAAAACTTATCTGCTCTTTGGTGCCTTCATCTGAATCAAGGAATAAACAATCAGTTTTTTCTTTCCATATTTCAGGTTTTTTAAATGGTGATTTGATCCAGGGAGTATCACCTTTATTAATCTGATGGGCATATTTAATGATCAAAGATTCTTGTGCCTGCCTGAATATTCTTGTTAACCGGAAACAGGGGACAGCTTCAGAAGCGATTATATCCTTTAAAACATTACCGGCGCCAACAGAAGGTAACTGGTCAGAATCGCCAATGAATAAAACCTGAGCATTTTTAGGAACAGCTTTAAAAAGAGATGCAGTCAGATTGATATCAAGCATTGAACATTCATCAACAATAAGAAAATCTGTTTTTAAAGGTGTTTCCTCATCTTTTTTAAATTTGCCGCCTTGCCACCCCAATAATCTATGGATAGTTTTTGATTCTTTTCCAATGACATCCATCATTCTTTGCGCTGCTCTTCCTGTTGGCGCTGCTAAAACAACTTTTAAACCCATTGCTTCAATCAATTTGACTATGACAAGAGTAGCAGTTGTTTTACCGCACCCTGGTCCACCGGTAAGGATAGAAAATTTTTGACAAACTATTCCTTTAGCAGCATCAGCCTGTTCATCACTTAAAGAAATATTTTTTGTTTCACAATACAAAGATATCCAGCGTTTTACCCTTTCCTTATCAACCTTTGGCGGAATACCAATATCAGAAATTCGTTTTGCGACATAAAGTTCATCAAAATATAAAGATTTTGAATAATAGCATTGCTCTGCGATACCATTGCCCTGGATAAGATCTCGAACCATGAGGAGCTTTTCTGCTTCCATATACTTCAACAGCTCAAGCAGTTTATCAGACAGATCCAATTCTAATAATTCTTTGACATCTTTATTCATTTGGGATGCCGTCAGATAGCAGTGTCCAAAATTTCTACTCGCAGCAAGTACATGCTTTATACCAGCCAGTATTCTTTGTTGGCTATCAGGTTCAAGTC
>QMMT01000530.1 GCA_003647385.1 Deltaproteobacteria bacterium | reverse complement strand
TTTTTAAACTCTTGTATCATCGATATTCTCGCCCATCATTGCATTTGGTTTAAAATAGAGTACTGCGATCAAAATAATAAAAGCAAACACATCCTTGTACTCGCCTGAGATATAGCCGGCACCAAATATTTCAACCATCCCAATAATCAGACCGCCTATCATGGCACCGGTAATATTCCCGATTCCACCTAACACAGCCGCTGCAAACGCCTTTATACCGGGGACAAATCCCATGTCATACCGGACAGATCCATAATAAAGGCCATACATGATACCGGCAGCAGCGGCAAGTCCCGCACCAATGGCAAAGGTCAGGGATATGATCCTGTTACTGCCGATGGCCACAAGAGCTGACATGGTCTTATCCTGGGCCGTAGCCCGCATGGCCATACCGATTTTTGTTCTGAATACCAGGAGATTGAGCCCTATCAGCAGGCAGGCAGTCAGAGATACGATCATAATCTGAAGATAGGAGATCGTTACCATACCAAAATCAAATCTTCCCTGGAACAACTCACTGGGATAAACCTTGTCATACACTCCCTGGGTGAGCATCATACCATTGGAAAGAAAAATAGACATACCCAGGGCAGACAAAAGGGCGGCCAGTCTGGATTCTTTCCGCAATGGTTTATAGGCAATTTTTTCAACCCCTATGGCAAGATAGGCGCAATAGGCCATGGCCATTGCAAAAGAAGCTGTCAGGCAGATCACCGGATGGGAATCCATATATCCAATTCCGCTAAAATACCCTAGGGCAATAGCGCCTACATATCCGCCGGCAGCAAAAAATTCACCATGGGCAAAGTTGATGAGCTGGATAACACCGTATACCATGGTATAGCCCAGTGCGATCAATGCATACATCCCACCAAGAGTTATACCGTTTATCAACTGCTGAATAAAATATTCCATTATATTTAATTTTCTTAACTTTATTTCCTGGAGTGGGCAAAAAGATGCGGCTGCTTTTCAAGGCGCAAGCCGCATCACACTTTTCACAAAACTACTTGATCAGACCGTTTGCAGGTTCCCAATAAGGAACAAACTCATCGCCAACAACTTTAAAGGCAATATAGGAAGACCCTGAGTCTCCATTGGCTCTGAATTTGACGCGTTTTGCAACACCCTGGTAATCCAGTTTCAAGAGTTGGGCCTTAATTTTAGCAGGTTCTGTGGAACCGGCCGCCTTGATGGCTTTTAAAAGAGCTGTGGCAGAATCATAGGCATAGGTTGCATAGGCGGCAATCTTACCATATTTGGGCACATATCTTTCTTCAAAGGCTTTGTATTCAGGCGTTGTGGGATCGGTAAACCCATAGGTCAGGTAAACGCCTTCCGATGCTGCTTTTGCAACTTCCATGTATTTGGGCTGGAACACAGCATCCTGGGTAACGATCTGGGATTTAAGCCCCAGACGTTTGGCCTGGAGTGTCATCATGGCGGCAGGAGAGTATCCCTGGAGAGACATATAGAAAACATCAGCATTTTTCTGTTTTGCCATGGTTAAAATTGCAGAAAAATCTTTGTCGCCCTGGTTGACATGCTCATGACCCAGAATTTTGATACCCAATGCTTTACTGGCTTTTTCAACACCGTCTGCAAGACCCTGTGAATAGGTGGTTTTGTCATCTACTATAAACATGGTTTTTGCACCCAGGGCTTCTTTCATAAACTTGGCAGCTGCAGGGGCCTGGTCATCATCTCTTCCACACATTCTGAACATATATTCAAGACCACGATCCGTAACATCCTGATGAGTGGAAGCAGGAGTAATCATGGGAATACTTTCTTCATCCAAAACTTCAGATGATGGAATGGTTGAAGAAGAGCAATAGGCTCCTACTACACCGACAACGCCATGGTTGAGCAGCTTATTGGCTGCGGCAACGGCTTGTCTTGGATCACAGGCTGTATCCTGGGGGAAAAATTCAATTTTGTCATAACCCGGCATTCCACCGGCTTCTTCAAATACTTTAATAGCAGTCCAGACACCGTTTTTAATATCTGTTCCATCAGATGCATAAGGACCTGTTAAAGGACTCATGGAACCAATCTTCAATGTTTTTGCAGAAACAGTTGCAAACAGAAATGGAACCAGAATAAGGCCCATAGCCATAATTGATAAAATTCTTTTTTTCATCTTTTTCTCCTAAAAATTATTGGTTAGCAGGCTGACCCAGATATGCTTCAATCACTTTCGGGTTATTCTGAATTTCATGAGAATCACCTTCAGCAATCTTAACACCATGATCAACACATACAATATGATCACACACACCCATCACAACCTTCATGTCATGCTCCACAAGGAGAACATCAATACCTAAGTCTGATATGCGTGTAATGTCTTTCATTAACTCTGAGGATTCAGAGGGATTCATTCCGGCAGCAGGCTCATCCAGCAGCAGCACTTTGGGTTCCGAGGCAATGGCCCGGGCAATTTCAAGCCGTCGCTGCAAGCCGTATGGCAGACTGGATGCCACATCATCGGCATACTTTCCCACACCCATGAAGGTCAAGGCTTCCATGGCTTTTTCTTTTACAAAGACTTCTTCGCGCTTCTGGGACGGGGTTCGAAAAATTGCTCCCACAACCCCCTTGGAAGCCCGGCAATGCCTGGCCACCATGGCATTTTCAACCGCGGTCATGGCAGAAAAAAGACGAATATTCTGGAAGGTTCTGGCAATCCCTTTATCAAAAATCACATAGGGCCGTTTGCCAAGGATACTTTCCCCGTCAAAGATCACATCCCCTTCAGATGCCTGGTATAC
>QMMT01000529.1 GCA_003647385.1 Deltaproteobacteria bacterium | reverse complement strand
GATGCATCTGAAACGACCATGCGTAGTTTGGCAGACCGGATTCAAGATAAGCTGCTCATGGATGAAGGGATCACCCAGGTGGAGCTTGACGGAGTAAGGGACAGAGAAATTCAGATTGAAATTTCAAGGCAGACCCTGAGGCGTTACGGCATCACCCTTCAGGATGTGGCGCTGACTATTTCAAAGGCATCAGTTGAACTTGGCGGTGGCAGCATCAGAACCCGGGGCGGGGATATCCTTTTGCGGATCAAGGACCGCAGGGACACTGCAAGACAGTATGTGACACTTCCCATTGTTACATTGGAAGATGGATCAAGTGTTTTGCTGGAAGATATTGCTGATATTACCGAAGGATTTGAAGAAACAGACAACTGGGCATCGTTTAATGGGAAAAGGGCTGTTATCATAGAAGTTTATCGTGTGGGTGACCAGACTCCAACCCAGATAGCGGCATCAGGCAAAGCACTTGTCAAACAAATCAATGAATCCCTGCCCCGGGGGGTGAGCCTGACTGTTTTAAGAGATCTTTCCAGAATTTTTTCCCAGAGGGCCGACCTGTTGCTTCGAAATGCTTATATAGGGCTTGGATTAGTATTTTTTTTCCTTGCAGTATTTCTTGAAATCCGATTGGCCTTCTGGGTCAGCTTAGGGATTCCCATTTCTTTTCTAGGCTCTTTCCTTTTTCTTTCCCCCACTGCATTTTCCATTAACATTGTTTCCATGTTTGCCTTTATTGTTACCTTGGGGATTGTTGTGGATGATGCTGTCGTCGTGGGAGAAAATATTTATTTTTGCAGACGTCAGGGCGTACCGTTGCTTGAAGCGGCTGTCAAGGGAACCAAAAGCATAGCCATGCCTGTGGTGTTTAGTGTGATAACCAATATGGTGGCATTTGTGCCCTTGATATTTGTACCCGGGTTTATGGGAAAAGTGTTCAAAACTATTCCATTTGTTGTGATTGCCGTATTTGGAGTCTCCTTGATTGAGAGCCTCTTTATATTGCCGGCCCATTTAAGTCACAAAAGCCGACGGCCTTTATTTTTTCCTTTAAATTATCTTGAAAAGTGGCAGGAAAAATTCAGCAGGTCTTTTGAAATATTTATCAAAAAACAATATGGAGGTTTCCTTTTCAGGCTGTTAGATCATCGATATACGGTTATTGCCTTTGGTATTGCCTTACTCATGACAACCGCAGGTTATGTCTCTTCCGGACGGATGGGTATGGTAATGTTCCCCAAAGTGGAGTCTGATTATGCATTTTGTGAGGCGGTTTTGCCCTATGGAATTCCGACTCAAACGTTGAAAAAGGTTGAACAGCGTCTTGTTCAAAGTGCTCATGAGGTTGTTGAAGAAAACGGCAAAACCCATTTATCAAGCGGTGTTTTTTCACAGGTTACAGGTAATCATATCCGGGTACGTCTTTATTTGACTGATCCGGATGTCCGCCCGTTAAGCACATCAGATGTGACCCATATCTGGCGGAAAAAGACCGGTAACATACCCGGGATTGAAACTATTACATTTGAGTCCAACAGAGGGGGGCCGGGTTCTGGTAAAAATTTGACCGTCAGCTTAAGTCACCGGGATAAAAATATGTTGGACAGGGCAGGTGAGGACCTGGGTCAAAGCCTCGCAGGTTATCCTATCGTCCATGATATTGATGATGGATCAGCCAAAGGGAAAAAGCAATTTGATATTACCCTGAGTTCTGCCGGAAGGCGGATGGGATTAAGTTCCAGGGAAGTGGCCAACCAGATTCGCCATTCGTTTCAGGGTGTGTCTGCTGTAAAGAGCCAGCGGGGAAGAAGTGAGGGCACGGTGAGAGTCAGGCTGCCCGAAGAAGAAAGAATGTCGGAGTCAACCTTTGAAGAACTGGTGCTCCTGGCACCCAAAGGGGAGATCCAGTTGCGGGATGCGGTAAAAACGATAACAGGCAGAGCTTATACATCGATAAAACGGACCAATGGAAGGCGGGAAATCTCTGTCACAGCTAATGTCCGGCCCCCTTCCCAGGCAGAAAATATTTTAAAGGATATGAAAAAACAGATCCTGCCGGATCTTTTAGGAAAATACCCTGGACTTTCTTATAGTTTTAAAGGGCGCCAGGCAGATATCAGGGAAAGCATATCAGCGCTTTTAAAAGGGTTGGGATTGGCACTGCTTTGTATCTTTGCTCTTTTGGCCATCCCGTTTAAAAGTTATCTTCAGCCCTTTATTATTATGTCCTGTATTCCTTTTGGCATCATCGGTGCCATTGCCGGTCACATTATAATGGGGTATTCCCTTTCCATTATGAGCCTGTTCGGCCTTGTGGCCATGTCCGGGGTGGTGGTGAATGATTCTCTGGTATTGATTGATTTTGCCAACCGGCGATGCCGTGAAGGGGTGCCTGCCTTGTATGCGATTCATTCGGCAGGTATCCAGAGATTCAGGCCCATTTTGCTGACCACATTGACCACCTGTGGTGGCCTTGCACCCATTATTACCGAAACATCAAGACAGGCAAGATTTTTGATTCCCATGGCAATTTCCCTGGGGTTCGGCATTTTATTTGCCACATTTATCACACTTGTGATGGTGCCCTGCCTTTATATGATTCTGGAGGATATTAAAGCCATATTCGGACCTAAAGAAAATCAGAAAGAATCTTTGACTGATGCACCAGAAGACTTTAAGTAAATGCATGTAAAATACAGAATTTAAAAGGATATTTTTATAGTGAAAAATAAAGAAAAAAGGATATATTCTTGGTTACATCATAGAAAAAATGGGATATTGTTCCAGTATGAGAAAACGAT
>QMMT01000528.1 GCA_003647385.1 Deltaproteobacteria bacterium | reverse complement strand
GTTCAACAAACGAGGCTTTTGGTCCTTGATGGCACCATTTAACCATTTGTGAAACAGACTTTGGGTCTCCCTCAAATACTGCCTCCACAGATCCGTCGGGAAGGTTTTTAACATATCCTTTAACACCAAGCCTGTCTGCTTGTTTTTGGGTATGGGCACGGTAAAAAACGCCCTGGACCCGGCCTTTGACAATAGCCTTGATTTGAATCATATTCGGCATTTTAAGTCTTCTCCTATGTTTTGTCTTTGCTTAATGATGCTTTTTTGACAATATGATTACCAAATTTTTCTGATATCGAATCCACGGCCACATCTACTGATTCCCATTGTTTTTTCTGCCTGTCCAGGTCTTGCAGCAACAGCATCTGGACCGGCGCATTTTTATCCTTTAGTGCTGTGACCCCTACACCCACCAGCCTGATTTTCTTTTTTAATTTGATTTTTTTAACAAGAGCTAGTGCTTCATTAAAGATGGCAGTGGAAGAGCTAATGGATGAATCAAGTTTCCTGCTCCGGGTGATCTGTGAAAAATCTGAAAATTTAAGTTTTATAAATACATTTTTACACGTAAGATTTTTTTTTCTTAAATCCCTGCCAACACTTTGAGACCTGTCCAGAATTTTTTGTTTAATCGTTTCAAAATCAAAAATATCTTTGGGCAAGGTTGTTTCACTGGAAATAGATTTTCTTGTATAATTGGTATTAATTATTGACGAGTCAACCCCATTTGAAAGCTCTAACAGCCGCTGCCCCATTTTCCCAAATTTTCGGGTCAAAATTGACAGGGTAAATTGATTGATATCTCCTAATGTTTTTATCTGCAATGTCTCCATAGTTTTCATGGCGTTTTTCCCAATTCCCGGCACTTTTTGGATGGGCAGGTCAAAAATAAAGTTTTCCACCTGGGATTTTTTAATATAGGTTAATCCATCGGGTTTATTCATGTCAGATGCGATTTTAGCTAAGAATTTAATAGGTGCAATTCCCACTGAGCAGGTGAGGGATACTTTATTATATATAGTTTTTTTTATGGATCGGGCAATGTCTTCAGGGGATCCAAACAGCCTTTCACACCCCTTGATATCAACATAAGCCTCATCAATGGAAACCTGTTCCATCAGAGGAGAGAATTGTGAGATGATTTCCATGATTTTTTTGGAGTCAGCCCGGTATTTTTGCATATTTCCCGGGACAATGATAAGGTGAGCACACTTTTGTTTTGCCTTAAATACCGGCATGGCGGAACCAATACCAAATTTTCTTGCTTCATAGCTCGCCGTTGACACCACGCTTCTTTTTGAATTTCCCGATACAATGACAGGTCTGTTCTTGAGCTCTGGGTTGTCTCTTTGTTCAATCGCCGCATAAAATGCGTCCATATCAATGTGCAAGATCATTTTTTTGCATTTCAAGAACATATTTGTGGATCAGTTCATGGTGTTCTATAGAGCATTGTTCAAAAGTTGAGTGACAGATATTTTTTTTATCAATGGCTAATATTCTTAATTTTGCAGAGAATGTAGAATCTCCCTTAAAATTTGGTATATCAAGGGTGAATTGGACAAAATCAACATCTGATTTTTCAAACCCATTGTTGGGAAATGCTATCCCCCCGGCACCAATATTGAGAACCCATACTTTTTTTTCTTTGAACTCAATTTGAAATCCCTGACCATTTTTAAAATAATATCGAAATGATTCCCGCAGGTTGTCTGACTCAAAACTGATGATATCAGTTTCGGATTCCTTTTTTTTCCAGAACAAATTCTACCCTCCTGTTTTGAGCTCGGTTTTCTTCAGAAGTGTTTGGTAAAAGCGGCATGATCGCACCGAACCCGGTGGCAGTAAGCCGTTGCGGATCCACGCCTTTTGAAATAAGATATTTTAAAACAGTGGTGGCCCGGACAGCAGACAATTCCCAGTTAGAAGGAAAAATACTTGTGCCGATGGGGATATTATCCGTGTGACCTTTGATATTAATGTTATATTCCGGATAATCATCAAGAATTTGAATGATTTCATCAAAAATAGATGTGGCTGCTTTGTTCACGTCAGCTGAACCTGAAACAAACAATGCTTTCCCTTTGATGCTCACAATAATTTTACCATCCAGAATCCGGGTTGATATATTGTCTGTCTGCTTGCTTTTCCGTGCAAATTTAGTGATGTTTTCAAATAATGATTTTTCCCGTGAATGAAGGCCTGTGATATCCTCGATCGTGATCTGTGTATCAGCAGTTTCCGGTATTTCCATCAATTCCATTAAACCAATAAGGTTTTCATCTTCTTCGATCTGAACTTTAATGGTTTCAACAGCATGCCGGTATTGTTCTTTTTCAAAAAATGCAAGGGTGTAGAGCAGGACAAAAAAGACAAGCATGATGGTCATGAGATCTGCATAGGTCACAAGCCATGTTGCATCATCATCATAGGTGATAAATGTGTTGTTATAAGTGTTATCTCTCATTTTGCCTGTTTTAAATTCATTTTAACAAGGGGTTTGCGTAATCTTGAGGAGATAAAGCTGGAAAGTTTTTCATAAATAATAACCGGGTTGTTGTTCTTGATGATTGAAATAGCACCTTCCCGTTTGATTTCAAGGTTGATAATTTCATTAACAGTTCTTGACCGAAGTTTTCCTGCAATGGGAAGGAAAAACAGGGTGGATAACAAAGAACCGTAAAAAGTGGTCAGCAAAGCCACTGCCATTGCAGGGCCAATGTTGGCCGGTTCCTGGAGTCGGCTCAGCATTTGCACAAGACCGATCAAGGTTCCCAGCATTCCAAAAGCCGGGGCATAAAG
>QMMT01000527.1 GCA_003647385.1 Deltaproteobacteria bacterium | reverse complement strand
TATTTCAGGCATAAAAATCATGACAATACCGATGATCCCAATCACGGCTCCGGTAACCATTTTTTTTTCCACTGCAGCACCGAGAAAGATGGCGCCATTGGCAACATTCATAAACACAATGGATGAAAACATAACAGCCACAACACCGGAGGTCACGTATAGCTCTGCCACATAGACAAACCAGTAATTAATAGAAAACAACAGAATTCCAAAAAGGGCCATAAAAAAATGTTCTTCCCGGGAGAACTTTAATTTTAGCCCCCTTGCATAGCAAAAAAGCATTAACAGCGCTGCTGCAAGTCCAAACCGATAAATAACGGATACCATGGGGTCCACGGAACCCAGTTGATATTTAATGGCAAGAAAGGTTGACCCCCATACAATAACGGTAATGATATAGAGTGTAATGTTTTTCATTTTAGTTTCTGACCTTTAGGTTATTATTTTCTTTCTTGTTTTGTGTCTAATCAAAGACCATAAACTATTTAAAACCTGCTTGATTTTTTTTAAAGTATATATTAAAAAGATTATAATAACAGATACAGAATCAAATAAAAATAACCATAACAGAATAAATTATTATGGCCACCTCAACAAACTTTAGATATGTAGCACTTGCTGATGAAATCCAGGATAACATTTTAAAGGGTATATTTACACCCGGCGAAAAACTGCCCTCTTTAAGAAAGCTTCATAATCAATTAGGTCTCAGCGTTTCCACTGTTCACCAGGCGTACATAGAACTGGAAAAAAGAGGAAGGGTTGAAGCAAAGGAAAAATCAGGATTTTATGTCAGAGCACTCAATAAAAATCCTTTGCCCAACCCTACCCCTGAAGAAAATATTACCAAACCCTGCCGGGTTGTGGTTAATGATCTTGCCGAAAGGATTCTATCAGATCTTCAACGGGATGATATTCTTCAATTGGGAGCCGCTATTGCATCCAGAGAACTGATGCCGTTAAAACAATTGTCAAGAATTATGAAATCCTTACCATCTGATGCATTGCAGCACCACATCTCAAACTATGATTTGTGTGCCGGGAATCTTGCGCTTAGAGAAGAGCTTTCCAAAAGGATGCTGGGACTTGCCTGCTCCATTTCAACAGAGGATATCATTACAACTAATGGATGTCTTGAAGCGGTTACGCTTTGCTTGAGAGCTGTGGCAAGTCCAGGGGATACAATCCTGGTGGAGTCACCTGTTTTTCATTGTTTTTTGCAGCTTATTGAAGATTTAAATCTCTATGTGGTTGAAATTCCCGGCTGCCCGGAAAACGGAATTGATCCCAACGCATTTGAAAAAACCATCACTTCAAACAAAATCAAAGCCTGCCTGCTGGACTCCAATTTTCAAAATCCTTTGGGATCAGTCATATCAAAAGAAAATAAAGCAGCTATCATCCGCATCGCGGAAAAATATAATGTTCCGATTATTGAAGATGATATCTACGGTGATCTTTTTTTTGAAGACAAACGGCCCACCACATTTAAAAGCCTGGATAAAAAAGGCATTGTTTTATATTGCTCCTCTTTTTCCAAGGCGCTTGCGCCCGGATTGAGAACCGGCTGGACCATTCCGGGTAATTTTAAAGATATCGTTATTCGAATGAAGCTCAATACTGCTATTTCAAACTCCAGTATCAACCAGGCTGTTATTGCTCAGTTTCTAAAAACCGGAGCCTTTGACCGACATTTAAGACAATTGAGAAATAAGCTCAAAAACCAGGCATCTGCCATTGCCATTGCCGTATCAAAATATTTTCCTTCCGATACTCAAATTACATTTCCTAAAGGTGGCATGTTTATCTGGGTTGTTTTAAACAAAAAAATTGATTCAATGGAAATTTACCAAAAAGCCTATCAAAAAAAGATATCCATCCTTCCGGGAATCATCTGCTCTTCTTCGGACAGATATAAAAACTGCCTGAGAATCAATTGCGGTGTCAAATGGAGTCAACACCTTGAAGACGGAATCAAAACCCTGGGACAAATCATCAAGAATCTTTATTAATAAGAAATTATACTGATCATCTCTTCCCCTGGGCTAAACTGATTGACATTTATTCTAGGACAATTTTTCTGCAGGTAATCACCTGTTATGGGTGAGATCTCAAAAGCAAATAAAGATGCTGATTCAATTACATTTCTAAAAGCAAGAGGAGATTCCGGCGTTGAAAGAAGGATACTCTCGGTCAAAATAGCCATTTGCTGCTGATTTGTTGGAATTTTTCCGATTTGAATATAATTTCCTTTTATAGAAGCATCTTTAAGTATCCCCCAGGCAACAAAAGACCGGATAACATAACGGGCAAACCGACTGATAGTTTCACGGTCACCATAATGTTCCTTTAGTCGTTGGACAATCTGTTTTTTAGTGATTTGATCCTGTAGATTCAACAGGCGCCCGATCTGTTTTGCCACCCCATACCAAAACGGATAGGCTGCACTTATCATCGCCCAATGCAGCGGCAATCTTTCAGAAACAGGGGTCTTTTTTGCAAGCGCCAATACTGCATCCCGAAACGGAATAAGTTCTTTTTCCGGTGTGCACCAGGTCAGCATCAAATTGGTAACTGCTTTTTTATATGCTTCTTTCCCTCGTTCCCCAGTACCGCCGCTTTGCTTTTTATCTGAAAGAAATTCATCTAATTCATTCCGGATTTCTTTTGGAGACATTCCAGCCAGCATCATATCCAGAATTTTGTCCATCCATTCCGGTCGGATGACATGCTTTATCCCAATTTTTTCGTGTCTTGCACTCATTTACTTACTCTTTTCAAATTTTATTAATGGGACTATGACC
>QMMT01000526.1 GCA_003647385.1 Deltaproteobacteria bacterium | reverse complement strand
CTGAGTCTAATCACAAAAAACAATGGAAAAATGTATAAAAATTTGCAAGATATGTAAGGTTTGGGGATGGAGTCCCCTCCCTTATCGTGCAAATAATTAAAGGGAACTCCTGCCTCATTAGAACTTTTAATAGGGGCAGTAGTTATGTTATCAGAACTTCTAAAAAAGAAAAGTCTTTTTCATCGTCTTTACACCATAGACAAACAATCAGCTAAAAAATGCAAAGAAATGCCATGTCCACATTGTGGTGGGCCGTTGCATTTTGCAAATTATCCTCGTAAGCCACGAGGAGAGCCTGATGGAATACCAGAAGAATATTTTATTCGGTTTAGTTTGTGCTGTGGTCACGAAGGTTGCAGGTGTCGTGTAATGCCTCCTTCCTGCCGTTTTATGGACAGAAAAGTTTACTGGCATGTTGTTATCCTGATCATTATTTCAGAGTACCAGAACAAGGAAACCAACATTTTTAAACTGTCAAAGCTGTTTACTGTTTCACGCAACACAATTGCAAGATGGATTGATTTTTATAAGAATATTTTTCCTTCAAGCCCACAATGGCAGATGATTCGTGGACAGGTGGCAACTTCTATAAAGAACAGTGAACTTCCGGCAAACCTTGTCAATTATTTTTTAAGTTTTAAATCCTGCACAAAAGATGCTCTTGTTTCCTGCCTGAGGTTTCTGTCTCTGGGTTCTGAATTCCATCAAAAAATCAGGGCAGGATAATCCCACGCAGAAGATGGGCGTTTTTTTTACCAAAAAAATCAATTATGAAGTGGTTCCATGATTTTAACCGGGTTTTAACCCATAAATTGAAAGGGACCATACTTATGAGCAGTAAAACTCAAAGCCATGTAAACAAATGGGCACTGTTTCGCTTCTCGGTTGTTGGTAGTTTGCTTGCAAGGCCACCGGCAAATGGAGAGTTAGGCAAAGAATTGAAAAAACTTGCATCCCAAGCCTATATGCACCCTGTGCATAATCGTTTGACTGTTTTTCATTTTTCAACCATTGAATGCTGGTACTACAAAGCAAAAAATGCACAAGATCCCATTATTGCATTGGGTCGTCAATTACGTTCAGATATTGGCACGTTTAACAAAACAAGCCCTGAGATCCTCCGGCTTCTTGGCAACCAGTACAAGAACTATCCACACTGGAGTTATCAACTGCATTCAGACAACCTGACTGCCGAGATTGAAGAACAAGGGATAGAAAATGCTCCATCCTATGCGACTGTAAGAAGGCGTATGATAGAAAGGGGCTGGATTAAAAAAGCTTCTAAAAAGAAAAACCAGACTTCAGGACAAAAGCGTGCTGCCGGACGGATAGAACATCTTGAAGTTCGCAGTTATGAAGCAAACTATGTTCATCAGCTCTGGCATTTGGATTTCCATACAGGGAGTTTACGGATTGTTGATTCCCAGGGTATTTGGCATACCCCAAAAGTATTATGTATTCTTGATGATCATTCACGTTTATGTTGTCATATCCAGTGGTATTTAAATGAGACAGCTGAAGTTTTGATACATGGATTATCCCAGGCATTTTACAAAAGAGGCCTTCCAAGGGCATTGATGACAGACAATGGGGCTGCAATGCTTGCCCATGAGACATGTAATGGTCTTAAAAAACTTGGCATTCACCATGAAACAACATTGCCTTACAGTCCTTATCAAAATGGCAAACAAGAATCATTTTGGGGCAACCTTGAAGGCAGGTTGATGGCCATGCTTAAACATGTGGAACCTTTATCCCTGGAATATTTAAATAATGCAACCCAAGCATGGGTTGAGATGGAATATAATAAAAAAAAGCATAGCCAGATTGGTATGTCCCCTGTTCAATGTATGCTTGAAGATAAGGATGTATCCCGTCCGGCATTAGATGAAGAAGCTTTAAACCTGGGATTTACTATCTGCGAATCAAGAAAGCAAAGACAGTCAGACGGGACAATATCCATCAATGGTATTCGTTTTGAAATCCCCTGGGTGTTCAATCATATACAACGGCTTCATGTCTGTTTTGCAAGTTGGGATAAAACTTGCGCCTTTCTTGTGGATAATAGGACAGGTAAGCTTCTTGCCACTATATATCCTTTGGATAAAACAAAGAATGCTTCAGGTAAAAGACGCGTTAAATCCATACCGGATGAAATTAAACTGCCAGAAGACAATTTAAAAAATAAAGAACCGGCATTACTGAGAAAACTTATGGCTGAATATGCCCAGACCGGATTGCCTGCAGCCTATCTTCCAAAAGGAGAATCATGAACAAACAGCTTTTAGCCTATTATGGTCTTAAATGGAATCCTTTTTCACCGGACATCCCCGTAGAATCATTGTGGCGAACACCCCAGATGGAAAATTTTCTCTTTCGTCTTGAAAACATGAATGGAGGCTTTGCCCTGATCACAGGAGAACCGGGTCTTGGTAAATCAAAAACGCTCCAGGTTATAGCCCATCAGTTCAGCAGGCTTGATGAAGTGATTGTAGGTGTTATGGAACGTCCCCAAAGCAGTGTATCAGACTTTTATCGTGAAATGGGCTCATTGTTTGGTGTCAATTTATCCCCTGCCAACAGATACGGCGGGTTCAAGGACTTAAGAGAACGCTGGAACAATCATGCAAAAACAACCTTGTTTAAACCGATCCTTCTTATCGATGAAGCTCAAGAGATGCTCACAGATTGCCTTAATGAACTGCGGTTGTTAAGCAGCACTGATTTTGACTCCCACAATCTTTTAACCACCATTATTTGTGGAGATACCAGACTTCCTGAACGGTTCAGGGCAAGGTCATTAATAT
>QMMT01000525.1 GCA_003647385.1 Deltaproteobacteria bacterium | reverse complement strand
TCCCATGATCTTAAATTTGAGGGCAGTTTTTTAAGCACTTGCAGAGGAATTCTAATGTGTTTTGTATTCAATTCCTGTTGAAGACTTTTTTCCAGCCTCTGGGCATCTGCTGTATTATCGGTCAGGCTCGGATTTTCGACTTTAATGGTTCGGACAAATCCTTTGTGACGCATTATTTTCGAAGCCTCTCCAGACGCTCTTTGACTTTTGGAAAATTATTGAGCTCTGTATGCGGCAGAAATAATGCCCCCATATAATGATCCATATAAGACGGCGTTGCCGCCATCTCAAAATTTGTCATCATGCTGACAACCCTTGCCACGTCCCGGCGAAGTGAATTGGTTAAGGAATTAATCTTGCAGCCCAGAAGAGACCCGTTGCCCAGATACGTCACCTTCTCCGGATCAAGTTCCGGAAGCAGACCGATGGTAATCGCACTTTGAAGCTCAACATAACTGCCGAATCCACCGGCAAGAATGATCCTTTCAATATCATTGACCGTAAGACCGATTTCTTCAAGCAGGGTCACTGCGGCACTGTACATGGCGCCTTTGGCCCGGATCAGGTTATCCAGGTCCGGCTCTGTAATGGTAATATCTCTGTCGATCTGGGTATTATCCTTATAGACCAGAACATATTCCCAGATCTCGTCTGTTTGCCGGATCCTTGGTGTATCAAGGGACCGGTTGAACTTTCCCCTGGAATCAATAACACCTGCCTCCAGGAGCTTTGCCGTCAGGGTAATCATACCGGAACCACAGATCCCTTTTGCCTTTTTATTGCCAACTGTAATGATCATGGGGTCATAGGTTTCAGGATTGATGGAAAAATCTTCAATGGCCCCCTTGGTTGCCCTCATACCGAATTTAACACCGCCGCCTTCAAAGGCGGGGCCGGCAGAAGCAGCCGTACAGACCATCCAGTCTTTATGTCCAATAGCAATTTCAGCATTGGTACCGATATCCATATATAAGGTCAGTTCACTGTCTCGGTACATACCCGAGGCCATAATACCCGCGATAATATCACCGCCGACGTAGCTTGAAACCCCGGGATAAATCAGGGCAATGGTATGGTCTGCCAGATCTATATCGATCTCAGACGCATGGAATGGTGGGTACATGATGGATGCCGGCACATAGGGATCTCGACGAATATAGCTGGGATTTATTTTTAACAGCAGCTGGGTCATGGTGGAGTTCCCCGCCAGGGTAATGGTGGTCACCTCATGTTTGCCGATCTTGGCTTTCTTAATAATTTTTTCATTAATTTTATTAATAACTTCGATTACTTTTTGATGAAGAATTTCAAGCCCGTCATCCTTTTCAGCAAAAATAATCCTTGAGATCACATCTTCTCCATAGCTGATCTGGCTGTTGAATTCACCGTGCTCGGCAAGGACTTCACCGGTAAGCAGATCAAGGGCCTGCCCGAAAATTGTGGTGGTTCCGATATCCATAGCAATGGCAAAATTCCTGTCACTGGTATCAAAGGGTTCAATATTGACGATTTCAGTTTTACCATCTTTTCTTACCGGTCTGACAATGGTTGCCGTGACCTTGAAATCTCCCTGCCGGATGATATCTGGAACCTTTCTAATCAGTTTCAGATCCATGGTAAGGCGATGCTCATCATGTTGAAGACGAAGATGATTGATAATCCGGGTCACATCTGCCTGATTATCTTCGGCTGTTGCGGGATCCATCTCAAGATAGATCTTTTCCACGGGCGGGATAAATAATCCGTCCTGTCTGAGCTCGTCAATATTTGAGTACATGACTTTTGCCATATGCCGGCTGCCCGCCTGTATATTCAACCGGCTGGTATCAATCTCGGACTCCACCGGAATTCTGACCACAAGATCAGAAGTGATTTCTGACATGCAGGCCAGTCGATACCCTTTGTCCTGGTCTTCTTTGGAAAGATGTTCTGAAATACCCCCTTGCACACTTCCTTCTTCGATTAATACCCTGCATTTCCCACAGACACCGCCCCCGCCGCAGGAGGCGTTAATGTGGACGCCTGCCTCCATGGCCGCCCGGATCAGGCTTTCATTATCATTAACTTCAACGCTGGTATTATATGGTAAAAATTTCACTGAAACTGTCATATTTATATCCTTTTTGTACGCAGGTTAGGTCAAACACATAAAAAATAGGATGAAGTATAAACTTTCTCTCACTGTTTTGGCAAGTTAAGAGAACTTTTATTTTCAATTAGCATTGAAATTTTTAAATCTTTATGGAAGTATGAGACGGTTGTCACCAAAAATAAATAGTTAATATAATGAATTCACAAGATTCATCAAAAAAGGGGGGACCCGAATGAAAACAATTGATGAACCCAGATTAAGAAATATTGTCGGGGAACACAATATCAAAACAGATCCTTCTGACCTTTATATATACGGATCAGACTCTTCTGTGCACCATGCCATGCCCTTTGTGATTGTCAGGCCTGAAAACACCTCACAGGTACAGGAAGTCATGCGGTACGCAAATGAGCAGATTATCCCGGTTATTGCCCGGGGCGGGGGATCGGGCATGTGTGGCCAGACGGTTCCCATACAGGGGGGGATTATTCTGGATATGAAGAGAATGAACAGAATTCTTGAAATCAACCTGCCAGATGTCTACTGCCGGGTTGAACCCGGGGTGGTGGATGATGATCTCAATCTTGCTTTAAAAAAATACGGGGTATTTTATCCTCCCACGCCGGCTTCCTCCAGAATTGCCACCATTGGCGGTGAAATAGCCAACAATGCCAGCGGTGTCCGCTCTGTTAAATACGGTGCCACAAGGGATGCTGTTT
>QMMT01000524.1 GCA_003647385.1 Deltaproteobacteria bacterium | reverse complement strand
GTTTTAAAGTAGATAAAATCACCATTTGCTTAAGCGGGAATAACTCAGTGGTAGAGTGCGACCTTGCCAAGGTCGAAGTCGCGGGTTCAAATCCCGTTTCCCGCTCCATTTTTTTTCTTAATTTAATGATCACCAGACCAAAATTCCCACGCTAAAAATCAAGCACCTGCCCGATACTGTTTTCCATGGCCTGCTGATAGATAGCTGAGGCTACCATTAAATCAAACAAAGCCATTCCAACAGATTTAAAGAAAACCGTTTTGTCTTCAGAATAACTATTTTTTTCAAGTAATTGTGCAAATTCTTTTATTTTCTCTTTTATTACTATATGTTTTTTTAAAGGGATGGCAATATCTCCGGATTCTCTCGCAGCAAACAGGGTGTCGACAAAGACATGATCTACATTTTCAATCACCGTATCCGGAAATTCCTGCATGTCCGGTTGAAACGAACCGATCGAAATAAAGGTTTTCCCTTTGACACTTTCAGGGCTGATTTCAAACAAAGGTTTTCTACTCGTTGTTGCCGCAACAATCAGGCTTGCATTTTCAACCAGGTGATCCGGGTGATCAGCGATGACGTATTCAACATCCGGATACTCTTTTTTCAAGGTGCAGCTCATATTTATTGCAGATTCTTTGTGCAAATCACAAATATAAAGGGTTTTTATCTTACGGTTAAACAAAAGGTATCGGGCCTGGCTAAGCCCTTGCACCCCAGCACCCAAGACACCGGCGGTCTTCACGGTTTCAGACGTAAGAAGCTTGACCCCTAATCCACCGACAGCGCCTGTCCTCTGCGCCGTGAGAGCTGCCCCGTCCATGATTGCTAAAGGTTTGCCTGAACCATTATCAGAAAGGACCATCACTCCATTCACTGCCGGTTGTCCATGCTGCGCAGCCTCGGGAAAAACCGAGACCAGTTTGGTCGCAAAAAAATTTTGCGAAAAACACGGCATTAATAAAAGTATATTCTCTTTGTCTGCCACATGCATTCTGTCCGGCATATTATACGCTTTGCTCAGCACCAGCCGATACGCCTGTTCAACTGCTGCCTGAATTGTATACTGATCAATCTTTTGAATCTCAACTTTATTTAAAAACAGCATAAACACCTCAAAATTTAATGGGTTTATATTTTCAATATCATAAAGCCTATAAAATCTGCAATTAAAACCCTGAAAATCCATTTTATTTCATTTTTCCTGTTGGATATGATACTTATAAAATTTATAAACGATCAACAAACAAAAGGATAATATTTGTGACTGAAAATGAAACCGTATTGTGTATCAAAAGAGACCTTTTACCCGCATCATGGGTACAGCAAAAAAGTGTTGTACCGTTGGGACTGGATTTGTTTATTGAAGATTGTTCCAGTGCCGGGTTTGAATTTATTAATCGATCAGACGCAGAAAAGGACACATCTTATAAGCAGATTATTCCCTATATCATTCTTCAAACAAAAAATCTTGAAAAAACCGCTATATATAACCGACAGGGAAGTGAGAAACGGCTTCATGACCTTTGGTCCATTGGCATAGGCGGCCATATTAATCCCATTGACAGGCAAACGCATAACGACTCTTTTTTGAAAACTTTGACAGCAGGAATGGAAAGAGAACTGGCCGAAGAACTTGAACAAAGATCCCGAAAAGATCGCCCTGATTTTATTGGTGTGATTAGCGAGGATGTTACAGATGTCGGAAAAGTTCACCTGGGAGCTGTTTTCAGGATACTGACAGACACGCCTGAAAAATTTGTGCCTGGATCTGAATTGTTTCAATTTGAATGGGAAAAAACAAAAAATCTTGAACAATTAAATTTGGAATTATGGTCAACCCTGGCGTTGGAACTCATTTCCAATATTTAATTTTATAAAAATATTACTGGTTTTCTTCAAATAATTGAACTTGATAAGTAGAGACGCTAAGGTCACCTGACTCCCATTCTTCTTGAGATAATCCAGCCTTCATACAAAGCTGATCTAAAAATGCTCTGGGATTTTTTAATTGTTCCCATACCTGGGGTAAAAAGGTCGCACTGTGATAGTGTTTTTTAATTATCACCCCATCAATGCCCGGCCTGATCTTTGCCATCAGATCATCGGCATCTGTGTAATCAAGCTTTTTCGGCGGCGTTAAAATACTGACTTCAATAGTTGTATTCTCAAGCTCTTTATAAGATAGCGGACTGAACCTTGAATCATTGAAAGCTGCATGTTTCGCATTATCCATAACACCTTGCAAAATAGTTTTAACCGGTTCAATATTACCGATACAGCCCCTTAGACCCCCTTTCTTATGTAAGCTGACAAATGTTCCGCGGTTTTCTTTTAATACCCTGGTTGAAACTTTGGTCTTCAAAACGGTAAGATTGTCATTTTTTTTTCCAAGCTCGCATAGAATGTTTTCCCTTGCAAGCTCCAAAAGCAGTGCGCCATCTTCTTTTGATAATTTTTCTGTCATTTGTTTTTCTCCATAGCGTTTCAAAAAGGTTCTCATAACCGTATCAAAACTTGCGAAAATATAACACAAAAAACAGAAGTTTTTTTATAGGCGGTAAAGCCGCTTTGCTAAAGGGGCATACTCATATTTGGCAAGAAAACAAAAGGAAACAGATGAAAACAAAAGCAATTCAAAGGTTTTCAATATGAGTAAAAAAAAATTTCCCATAAAATAGATATGTTCCGGCACCCATAATTTTTTTTTTAAAAAAACATCCCCCATAACCTGGATTGACTCCGATGGAATTCACGAATATTATCAATATACATTCTGTTAAAAAAAATCTGAAACCAGACTGATTTTAAAT
>QMMT01000523.1 GCA_003647385.1 Deltaproteobacteria bacterium | reverse complement strand
TTTCGTTCCATGTTTTTATTTCTTGATAATCTTATATCTATCTGATATTATTCAAATCACCATCTAATCTCAACCAGTTGCAGTGTGCTGGAGCACAGGCCTTCGCCGGAATTGAACAGGGAGAAAATATGGCCGAAAAAGTGCTGCGTGAAAAGGGCTACAAAGGATCTTCCGTGGTGAAAGACGGCAAACTGGTCGGTATCCTTAAATATTGAGGCATAAATGAGCCAAATTCAGCATGCCATAGAAAAAAACTGTCATATCATATTTGACAGTATTGAGGAGGGCATATTTACGGTTGATTTGGATTGGTGCATTACTTCATTTAACAGGGCGGCGGAAAAAATTACAGGAATACAGAGGGAAAAGGCCATCGGACAGCCGTGTTTAGAAATTTTTTGTACCAATGTATGTAAAACAGCTTGCGTTCTTCGCAAGGTATTGAATACCAATAGACCGGTTGTAAATATGCCGGTTTACATAATCCGCTCTGATGCAAAACGCATTCCCATCAGCGTTAACGCCTCGATATTGAGGGATAGCAAAGGCCATATCATTGGTGGTGTTGAGACTTTCAGGGATTTATCCGATCTTAGTAAATTGCAAAAATCCTTTCACAAGCATTACTCTTTTGGAAATATTGTAAGCAAGAATAAAAAGATGCTCGAGATTTTTTCAACCCTTCTTTTAATTTCTGAAAGCGACTGCACCGTTTTAATAGAAGGGGCAACCGGCACAGGAAAAGAATTACTTGCCAGGGCAGTTCATAATAACAGCCCGCAAAAGAATGGTCCTTTTATACCGGTCAATTGTGGGGCACTGCCCAATACCCTGATAGAATCAGAGCTTTTTGGATACAAGGCAGGTGCATTTACTGATGCTAAAAAGGACAAACCGGGTCGTTTTGACCTCGCCCAGAACGGTACTATTTTTTTGGATGAGATCGGGGATATTCCCCGGTCCTTGCAAAATCGTCTTTTGCGAGTTCTCGAAGAAAATGTTTATGAGCCTTTAGGTTCTATAAAATCTGCTAAGACCAACGCCAGAATTGTAGCCGCAACCAATCGAGAACTGGATAAACTGGTTGAAAAAAACAAGTTCAGGGAGGATCTTTATTTCCGAATTAATGTGATGAAGCTGACCCTGCCTGAGCTTGCAAAACGAAAGGAGGACATTCCTCTTTTAGTGGATCATTTTATCCAACGTTTCAATTGTAGGAAAAAAAAGAATATTTTAGGCATCACCCAGGAGGCAATGGCTGCGTTGATACTTTATGACTGGCCCGGCAACATACGCGAGCTTGAAAATGCCATTGAACACGCTTTTGTACTCTGCAGGGAAGATCTTATTTGCCTGCAGCACTTGCCGGATGAGCTTTTGTCAAAGATTAATGCCACCTTTGCTGCAACAGGCACCACCCTAAAAGAAATTGAGAAAAACGCGATCTTCCAGGCTCTCCAGAGAAATAACTGGAAAAGGGCTGTAACTGCTGAGGAGCTTGAAATCAACAAAAACACCCTCCGCCGCAAGATCATACGCTACGGCATTAAGATGGAATAAACGAGGTATAGTGCATGACAAAAAAAAATAAAGAAAATAAAAAGCGAGATTTAACCGTACTAACCCCGGAAGATCATTTCCGCTTTGAGTGTCATCAAAGCCTTGATTGCTTTACACAATGTTGTCGCAATATCACTATTTTTCTAACACCATACGATATTCTACGTATGAAAAACGCCCTTAAAATAGCATCAGGAGATTTTTTGACCAGCTATACCGATATTCTTGTCGGCGATGCAGGGTTGGCTGTAGTTGTATTGAGAATGCGCGATGACGAAAAGAAAAGCTGTCCGTTTATTACGTCAGGCGGATGCAAAATATACGAGGATCGGCCCTGGTCCTGCCGGATATATCCACTAAAACCTGAAAGCACCGACATAACAGAAAAATCGGGAAAAGAATATTATTCTGTCATGGATGTCCCCTTTTGTCTCGGTCTTGCCGAGGACAAGGTCATGACTGTCGAAAGGTGGAAAACCAGGCAGGGTATTCCCATTTACCTAGAGATGGAAAATCCTTTTAAGAAAATCACTATGAATAAATCTCTCAGCGATAAAAAAATTATCAATAAAAAGATCCAGGAAATGTATTATATGGCCTGTTATGACTTAGATCGTTTCAGGCGTTTTGTCTTTGAAAGCAAGTTGCTAAAACTTTTTGAAGTAGAGCCGGAAACTGTGGAGAAAATAAAGCATGACGATGTTGAACTTTATAAATTCGCTATGAGATGGCTCGAATACGGTCTGCTCGGACAGCATGTGCTTAAAATGAAACCGGATGTCATGGAGGCCAAAAAGCAGGAGCTTAAAAACAAATGATAGATCAGGCATTGATGCAATCCATACCGGACCGAAAGTTTAGGTTTGCCTGCCATAAAGACTTATCATGCTTCACCAAATGTTGTGCCAATCTTAACCTGGTGCTTACACCTTATGATGTTCTTCGCCTTAAAAACAGGCTCAAGCTCTTATCAGATGTCTTTTTAGAAACTTACACGACAAGTTATATAGATCAAGCATACGGGGTTCCGGTCGTCAGGCTAAAAATGAATGACGATAAAACTAGAAGATGTCCTTTTGTAAGCCGGAAAGGTTGTGCTGTCTATGAGGATCGCCCCGGTGCCTGTCGCCTTTATCCTCTGGGACGAGCGGCCTCAAAAATAAGTGAGGAATGTGCGGCGGGAGAATATTACTTTGTCGTGAAAGAATCTCACTGTCTCGGATTCAATGAAAAACAGGAGTGGACGGTTCAAGAAT
>QMMT01000522.1 GCA_003647385.1 Deltaproteobacteria bacterium | reverse complement strand
TTTTTAATATTTTATGATGCTTAAATCAGGCAATCGGACTTAAAAGACCCGGTTTCCTCAAGATGTGTCATCCCGGCTGCATAATCAATCAGCAGCACTTCAGCCTTACCGCCGGTCTCTTTTTCACCCGACAGTCGTGCGGGAACCACCTTGGTATTATTGATCACCAGAAGATCATCACGTTTAAGCAGGCTTGTAATATCTTTAAACTGATGATGAAAAATGGTTTTAAGTGTTCTATTCAGATGTAACAGCCTGGAATCACTTCTTTTTTTACATGGTACCTGGGCAATATTTTGTTTTGGTAAGTCGTAAGCATAGTCGGATAACCTGAAGGTTGCACGCAATTGAGACATCATTGTCCATCCATGACAAAATAAATAATGCAAAGTCCTGCAAGCATCAGAACAAGCCCAAACTTTCTTAAATTTGCATCCTCAAGACTTGCAATCATCTGGACCATTTCTTTCATTTTACCAGGGAATGCAAAGTATGGCAAACCCTCAACAATCATGACCATACCGATGACGCAAAAGAAAAACTTCATAAAAAAATATCCTTAAACATTTCAATCCAACATTATTTTTGAACCAAACTATTACAATCAAAACCGCTTTGCAAATCTTTTCTCAGGCTCTCAATATTTAAAATTTACTTGTAAGATATATTATAATATTTTATACTGTTTTGTAGATTAAACTACAAGCAGGAGATTAAAAATGAGCGTCATGAGTATTCGAGTTGACAGTGCAAAAAAAAAAGCATTAAAAGTGATTGCCACCAGTGAAGGGAAAAGCATGGGAGGAATTGTCTCTGAATTAATTGAAGAGTACATTCAAAAAAATAAGGCAAAAATACAAAAACTGTCCAAAAATGACACACTACATGAAATCATGAAACTATCTGAACCAGCTTTTATGGAATGGGACAACGACGAGGATGAAATTTACAATGAATTATGAAAAATGGGATATTGTACTGGTACCTTTTCCTTTTACCGATTTATCTGCCGCAAAAAAAAGACCTGGGTTGATTGTCTCACCAAACCAGTATAACAGGGATCAGGATGTAGTCATTGCATTTATCACGAGCAAATTAAATATGAAACAAAGAATGGAGGATTATAAAATTTTAGAATGGAAAAAATCCAATCTGCCGAAACCCTCCATTATACGGATGAAATTTGCCACAATAGACAAATCTATTGTTATCAAAACCCTTGGCAGGCTGTATAAAACGGATTCATCTGAATTTGCCCAATCCTTAATTCGCTTCTTCAAAGAATAGCATTACACCTGGTTAGCAAACTGTCTAAAAATCAATTGCCAAATAATAGTATCAAGGGTATAAAAAGGGTTTGGAAAATAAAAAAATAAGGGAAATAAAGCGTTATGCAGTTTGAACCTGTTATCGGTCTTGAAGTCCATGCACAACTGAAAACTAAAACTAAAATTTTCTGTGGCTGCTCTACTAAGTTTGGAAAATCTCCCAATGCCAATACCTGCCCGGTTTGTACAGGCATGCCGGGCGTTTTGCCCGTCCTGAACAAACAGGTCGTATCCTTTGCCATTAAAGCGGCGCTTGCCACAAATTGCACCATTAACCGTGAAAGCCGGTTTGACAGAAAAAACTATTTCTACCCGGACCTTCCAAAGGGCTACCAGATATCCCAGTATGCACTTCCCATTGCTGAGCATGGATATCTTGAAATTGAAACTAAAAATTTAAGGCCCATAAAAATAGGCATTACCAGAATCCATATGGAAGAAGATGCCGGCAAACTCATCCATGATCCTGCAAGATCCAGAAGTATGGTGGATTTAAACAGGACGGGTGTCCCCTTAATTGAGATTGTCAGCGAGCCGGACATTCGAACGGCAGGTCAGGCCGGTGCCTATCTAAGGAAACTGCATTCCATTCTAAAATATATTGACGTGTGTGATGGTAATATGGAAGAAGGAAGTTTCAGGTGTGATGCCAATATATCAATAAGGCCCAGGGGCCAAAAAGAATTCGGTATCAGGGCGGAGCTTAAAAACCTGAACTCTTTTAAACATGTTGAAAAGGCGATCCTATATGAAATTGAACGCCAGACCTATGTTATAGAAGAGGGCAGAAAGGTGATCCAGGAGACAAGGCTCTGGGACCCGTCTAAAAATAAGACAATTGCCATGCGCGGAAAAGAAGAGGCTCATGATTACAGATATTTCCCTGACCCGGACCTTGTGCCGCTCATTGTTGATGACCAGTGGATAAAGCGTATTGAAAATCAGATGCCGGAACTTGCCGATGAAAAACGATCAAGATTCATAAAACAATACAACCTTGCTGACTATGATGCGAAGATTTTAACATCTTCCATTGAGCTTGCCGATTTCTTTGAAGAAACAGCCGGTCCCTTAAAAGATAAAAAAAAAGCAGCCAACTGGATTATGACAACACTGCTTGCCATGCTGAATCATAAAGGGATATCTATTGTAGAATCCCCGGTAACCGCAGCTGCTTTTTCAGGACTTTTAAAGCTGCTTGAGGAAGGGAAGATCAATGCCAACGCAGCAAAAACAGTCTTTGATGAGATGGTGAACACAGGGAAAGATCCCAAAAGCATTGTAGAGGAAAAAGGCCTGGAACTTTTGTCAGATCATTTCGAACTTGAGGCAATGGTTGAAAAGATTATTGAAGAAAATCCTGATGAAGCTGTCGCATACAGAAACGGAAAAACAAAACTTTTCAGCTTTTTCATGGGCCAGATCATGAAGAAAACAAAAGGAAAAGCAGATCCGAAGATTGTGACCCCCCTATTGAAATCAAAATTATG
>QMMT01000521.1 GCA_003647385.1 Deltaproteobacteria bacterium | reverse complement strand
TTTTCTTACCTACTTTACCAAATTTTTCCGGTACATTAGTAATCATGTAATAGAGGGGTGGAATACTTGTATCAAAGGTAAACCCTCTTTTCTTGGCATCTTTTTTAAGTCTTTTAATCTCAAATGCACCATTTGTATCTTTGGGTGCAAACATTTTAGCTTGGGCAATGGCAAGGTACAAATCCTGTCCCGGTGCAATTTTACCGGTAACTTCAACCACATCCCCTGCCTTATAGGAGGATGCCGATATACCGTCCCCTGCAAAAGATCCTGACGCTGTAAATAGTAACACCAGCGTCATCATAATAAAATGTGTAAAAATTTTCTTCATTTGACTCTCCTTTTTAAAAACATTCAAACAATAATTATAAATTAAAATATCTGACAGCCAGTTTTGCTCCCAGATAACTTGTGATTCCTGATACCGCCATATAAACAAATAAATCATAAATATCGAGAAAAAGTGTGTCTCCCATAATTGGCCCGGCGAAATTTATGGCAAGATTTACCGCAGCAAAGGTCAATGCACCGGTGCCTACACCCAGAACAAATGAAAAAAGAGATACATTTCGTATTCTGGTTTTCAACACTTCCACCAGCCTGTAGCCGGTCATTGCCCCATTAAAGCCAATAAACAGCGGAAGGATAAACAAAATTTTATCCATGGCAATAAATGTTGAACAAAAAACAGCAAGGATAATTGATCCGCCCACACCTATGAAAATTGATTTTAAGGTTGCTATGGTCATTTGTGTATTCTTTCCCTTTCAGTTATGGCTCTGTTTGACATGAGTTTTATACAGGATGGGCAAAGATGATGATGCTCTTTTGTATCCGGATGGGGAAGACCGGTTTCTTCCACGTGTTTGAGAAAAGTTGCTGTCGCATACATTGTCCCGCAGCCCTCGCACCTTTCCAGGGGAAGTTGACCGATGATCTCTTCTTTTATGGAAACCGTCCTGACACTGTCCTGATCAACCACCTTGATAATTTTAGTGGGACAAAGGTTGGCACAGGTGCCGCACCCGATACAGCAACCCGGATTGGGAAGCACCCTGCTGCCGGTTTCAGTTTTCACCATTTTCAATGCTTTGGCTTTTACGATTTCATTACACACCCGAATACAGAGCCGGCACCGGATACAGCCATTAGGCGGTGGTGTAGTGGCAACATTGAATTCCTTTGCAAGATTCCGGATTCTTAACGAGTCCGGGGCCATCTGCAACAGTTTGTTAAACGCTTGTTCGCGCCTGGTTTTCACCAGTTCTGAATTCGTCTTTACCTTAAGACCTTCTTTAACTTTAATAATACAGGACAGCATCACCACCTGTTTACCTGTGGGGGATACCACCTCAACGCCGCAAAGCTTGCATGCCCCGGACGGTTTCAGTGCAGGATGGAAACACAAATGGGGTATTTTTATCCCGTTTTCCTTTGCTGCCTGGAGAATGGTCTGATTTTCTCTGGCACTGATTTCCTTATCATCAATGGTGATATCAATCATAGGCTGCATCCTGAAGATCTGAAATATAATCTTTAAGATAGTGAAGTTCTTTGTTTAAAACACTGACATTTTTTTTAACAAGATCTTCAAGGCTGAGCATCCCTTTGATTTGTCCTTCCAAAACCACGGGCAGGTGGCGGATCTTTGCCTTGATCATCATGCCCATGGCATCTTCAATGGTGTCATCAGGTTCAGCCACAATGAGTTTGGATGTCATCACCTCTTTGACCGAAATCTCTTTGATATCTTTATCAGAAAAAATAATATGACACCGAACCAGATCACGTTCCGTAAAAATACCCTGGGATGAACCTTCTGCCATTACCACCAGAGCAGATACATTATAGCCCGACATTAGTTTAAGTGCCTGTTCCACGGTCTGATCCTGCTCTATACTATGAAAATGACTGGCACACTCTTCCAAACAATCTTTTACCTTCATTATATCTTTATTCCTTAGTTAGGGTTTACCAATAAGTCTCAAAGAATCCTGGGGAAGCCGATGGGTGCCTTTGCCCTCCAGGCTGACCCGGATCAATGAATCCGGATCATTGATAGTGGTATCCGGGTCTGTTATTAATCCGTGAAGCCCGATAAAGTCATCCATATAAGGCTCCCATGCTTCATCCTCTGATTTCCTATACACCTCGATTTTATCCCCTCTCTGGAATTGCATGATTATTTCCTTTTATTTACTTTAGGTTACAGGCCGCGTTTCAACATTAATTTTTGCACTTAGCTTTCGCTGACAAGCATTGCACAAAAGCCTGTTTTCTGTCACTTTTGTAAGTTTTCCAGTCTTCTGGGCAATAAACTGTAAATATTCAATAGATGGGAGAATGGCGTTGCATTCTTCACAATATTGAATATCCTGCTTATTTAAAATGGTGCCGCAAAGCTTTAACATCCTTTGTCCATCTTCTTCTTCAATGACAATGGCATGGTTTTCACAATTGGCCGCACATGCCCCGCAGGTAATACATTTTTCACTTGTTGCCCTGAAATCTGTTTCAGACGGGTTATCAAAATCCATATATCCGAATTTGAGCGCATCAATCCCCATCTTGTCCCGACAGATTTCCACACATTTTCCGCATCTTCGGCAGATATCGCACCGCAGACAGCGTCCTGCTTCCCGACGGACACTTTCTTCATCATATCCCAGCTCTACCTGCTGAAACATGGTTCGCCGCCTGTCCACATTCAACATGGGCATTTCAGGATGCTTCAGGGTCATTTTCCGGCTGGCCGACATTTCAATGGATGTTTCTATATTATATTTGATTGGCAGTTTAGGCATCCTGGGTTGAGGGAT
>QMMT01000520.1 GCA_003647385.1 Deltaproteobacteria bacterium | reverse complement strand
TGGGAAGTCCATCTGCCGGGCAACCTAAAGGGGTTCAAACCCAGGAAAGACAATGTTCCGGTGGGTCCTGTAAAACTTATACTGTAGCAGGTGAGACAAAATAACTGCAATAAAATTGTCTGGTGACCTTAAGCTTTTTCCTATTTAGAGATTTGATACAAAACTATTGCCTTAAGTAAAAGGAGTCTTTGATGAATGAAGTTGCCAAACTTGTGATTGATGGAAAAGAGCTGATACTGCCTGTGATCGAAGGCTCAGAAGGCGAGAAGGCAATTGATATTCGAAGCCTGCGCCAGGCGACAGGGCATATTACATTTGATCCTGGATTTGGAAATACAGGAACCTGTAAAAGTTCGATTACCTATATGGATGGGGAAAAAGGAATCTTAAGATACCGCGGTATCCCCATTGAGCAGCTGGCCGAAAACTCAACTTTTGTAGAAACAGCATCTCTCTTGATCACCGGGCATCTTCCAACCCGAGAAGAATTGACCCGTACCAGTGTCTATTTGAATGATTTCTCTCCCTTGCATGAGAACATGAAAGCGTTTTATCGGAATTATCCTCCCAAGGCTCATCCCATGGGAATCCTTTCCGCCATGGTCAATGCAATGAGAAGTTTTTACCCTGAACTGATTGATATTGAAGAGGATATGAACAAAACCTATCTTCGTCTGATTTCCAAGATCAGGACAATGGCGGCAATGGCTTACAATATTTCACTGGGTGAACGGGCTGTCTATCCAAGACCCGATCTGTGTTATTGTGCCAATTTTTTAAACATGATGTTTGACAATGTAGTGGTTCCTTATCGTATAGATGATGACATGATCAAAGCCTTGAATGTCTTCTGGATTCTTCATGCCGATCATGAGCAGAATTGTTCCACTACGGCTGTAAGGGTTGTGGGCAGTGGTCAGGTCAATATCTATTCGGCGATTTCAGCAGGAATTTCAGCTCTTTGGGGCCCTCTGCATGGCGGTGCAAACCAGGCAGTGATCAATATGCTTGAAGAAATCCATAAAGACGGGATGACTGTTGAGAAGTGTATCTCAAAGGCAAAAGATAAAAATGATCCTTTCAGGCTTTATGGATTTGGTCACAGGGTTTATAAAACCTTTGATCCAAGGGCAAAGATCATGAAAAAAATGTGCGATATTCTCCTTGCAAAAATTAAAAGAAAAGACCCCTTGCTGGATATTGTCCAAAGACTTGAGGAAGCTGCATTAAATGATTCATATTTCAAAGAAAAAAATCTTTATCCCAATGTGGATTTTTATACTGGTATTGTATTACGGGCCATGGGGATTCCGACCAATATGTTTACGGTTATGTTTGCCATAGGACGCCTGCCGGGATGGATTGCCCAGTGGAAAGAGGATGTGGTTGATCCTGAGATGAAAATATCAAGACCGCGACAGATCTATACCGGCAGTCAGCTGATGAAATATGTCCCCATTGAGGATAGAGGATAATTCATCTACCCTAAGAATGCTTTGAACGCTTTAATGGTCTCATCAATATCATTTTTTGAGATATCCAGGTGAGTCACAAGTCTTAAATGACTATTTTTATCAATGATGATGCCCCTTTCTTTTAGAAAATTATAGAGCATGTCCATGTCTGCCCTGACATCTGTAAAACTGATGTCTGCAAAAATGATATTGGTCTGGACCATCTGAAAGTCAATTTGAATTTCACTGATTTTAGATAACCCTTTGGCCAGGGCCAGTGCATTTTCATGGTCTTTTTCAAGCCGTTCAATATTGTTTGAAAGGGCAAAAATACCTGCGGCTGCAAGGATACCTGCCTGTCTCATGCCGCCACCCAGTATTTTGCGCCATCGCCTTGCCTTCTTGATCTGACCTTTTGATCCACAGAGAACTGATCCTACAGGCGCTCCCAGGCCTTTTGACAGGCAGCAGGAAACCGTATTAAAATTTTTTGTAATTTCCCTGACGTCAACCTTAAGTTTTACAGCGGCATTAAAGACCCTTGCCCCGTCAAGATGAAGCATTAAGTTCTTGTCAGTTGCAAATTGTTTTGCCTTTTCAAGATACACAAGCGGCAGGACTTTCCCGGCATGGGTGTTTTCAAGACATAAGAGTTTTGTATTGGCAAAATGATAATCATCCGGCTTTATAAATTGTGATACCTTTTCAAGGTTTAAGGTGCCATCTTTTTCAAAATCCAGGGGCTGGGGTTGAATGCTTCCAAATACAGCCGCACCGCCGCCTTCATACCGGTAGGTGTGGGCGAGCTGTCCCACAATATATTCATCGCCTCTCTCGCAATGGGTCAGCAGGGCCAGAAGATTGCTCTGGGTACCGCTTGTACAGAAAATCGAATCTTGTTTTCCCAGCATTTCTGCTGCCAGGGACTCAAGTTCATTTATGGTGGGATCTTCTCCATACACATCATCGCCCACCTCAGCCTTCATCATGGCTTCCAACATGGCAGCCGAAGGTTTTGTAACGGTATCGCTTCTTAAATCAATCTGTTTCATTATTTTTCTCCAGTTTTTACAACTATTGTGTGGTCTGTCATTACCATATTTTTATCAGATTTTCCATAAATGCTTTTGGATCAGTCAGGGCAATCGCATGGAAAATATAATATTATATCAAAATTAAATAATTATAAAATTTTAAACCATGGTCGAGAAAATTCAAATGCAGTGTATACCATATATGGTATTTGTGGAATTTTAGAAAAAGTGAGTTTACACGTTATAGTTCCCACCCAGGGGTCGATGCGGATCAGCCACTAATGTTTTTGGAAGTTATCACCCTATTTTCAATCTTACTCGTAATCATATATAC
>QMMT01000519.1 GCA_003647385.1 Deltaproteobacteria bacterium | reverse complement strand
GCCATCATCAGATCGGAAATGTAATAGGTTCCCTGCTCAAATAATGTCCCAACGCCCACCATCCCCTCCTGGCAGGCTGCCAGAATCTCGCTTACATCTACCCCTTCATCGAGCTGCTTTTTGACCAGTGCCAAAACCGCCTCTTCTTCCAGATCCGTCATTAATTTTGTTACCTGATTTTCCATATGCTGTCTCCTTTATCTATAAAACATTCCTTATTTCTGGTTTTGTGCTGCACTGCCTATCCCTTTTTAATAAGCATCTCGTACGTGACTTTTTCACCCGGAGGTACAATTAGCAATTCATTATGGGTGCTGTTACAGGTATCTGCTTTGATCAAGTTATCAAAGATGGATGCGGTGCCGATGATTTCTCCATATTGTAATCCGAACTGAACCGCCTTCTTTTTGGCATATTCACGATCGATCCTGTTATCGTTACCGCAACCTGTGTCTATAAAAGCCAGGCGGGTGTAATTTTGAAGCATTCTGTGCATCAAGCGGCATGCGCGATCAGTCCCAAAACGTTTTACCATATATTCATACTCTTCAAAGGGTGTTGTTCCGGCATCGATCCAGCCTTTGCTGAGAAAAAAAGTACCAGGCTCTTTTTTTATCTGCTCAAGGTGTGCAGCCTTTGAACCCAGAAAAATACCGATACAATCATCTACCAGAGGAAAAACCATTCTGGCGTGTTGGGACTGCAATCCTTCCATGGCCCGTGAGCAGAGACCGAAACCAAAAAGCAGGGTGCTGTATTGTCTCTCCTCCTGGTCAATTGCTTTTTGAAGTGCCTTTCTCAAACGGTCCGGGTTGACATGCAGGGCAGGGTCAATCAAGTGGAGAGGCATATCCTTTGGGATCCTGGTATTCAGCTCTTTTACCACTACCTCACAACCAATCATGACTGTACTATTCTGCATGATTTTTCTCTTTAAATATCCTGTGGGACATAATCGGCTCAACAATAGAGATTAAGGCATTTTTCTCTACTTCAGGATTACTGAGTGACTCAATAAGCAGCTCTTTTAGTCTTGCTGCTGACACGCCAAAGACATGCACGTTAAGGGTCAGGATAATGGATTTGGGTCTGCAGGCGATATGCCCTTCTATATCGGCGGGTCGGGCAGCGTCTGTAACACTCACATGGAGGTATGATCCATCAGGCCCGGTAGCAAATCCTTTAATATGACCAATGAGCGCTCCTTTTTCAGACAAACATCTGCCTGCCACAGTTTCAGCCAGGCAGGCCACAGCTGTGGAAAATTCAGCTTTTTGGCTGTTTTTTGGCCGGGTCAGGCAAAGTTTCACTGCATAGGGTTCAAATTTCAGTTCATCCATGGCAGCAGCTCCTTAATAACTCTGGGCGTAATTTTGTCACGGGCGCAGATGTTAAATACAGGCAGCTCGGGTTTAAGCTGATGAACCGTGTCCTCGGCAAATGCCAGTTCCTGGGAAGATGCTGCATCAGCTTTATTGATCAATACCAGATCAGCCTGGTTGATGGTTGAAGTTATGAGCGGGCCCACCACAGCTGTCAGCATATCAAGACGCAGCGCATCCAGCAGGGCAACACGGGTCAGACTCTTAAAGGAAGGCCCATGATAATTTTTCAATACATCCATCAGATTTTTGGGATCTGCCGCACCAGTTGGCTCCAGCAGTATGATGTCCGGATTAAACTCCGAACTTATTCTTTCCAGGGTTCCTGTAACATCACCTGCCAAAGAACAGCAGATGCATCCGCCCAAAAGCTCCCAGACATTGAATCCGAGGCTGCGCATAAACTGGTCGTCAATACCGATATCACCGACCTCATTAACCATAATTGCCACTTTATATCCACGATTTCCCACCAACTCGGCTATCTTCAAAAGCAGGGTTGTCTTCCCACTGCCTAAAAATCCTGTGATGATTAAAAGATGCATATGGTTGCTTGTGTCATTAGGCATGATTTATTTGGCCTGTTCCTCTACAGGAATTCCTCAACCGGGGAGTAATCAAGGTCAAATGCCTGGGCAACCGCTTTATAAGTTACCTTGCCTTTAATGACATTTGCACCCCGTTTAATCTCTTTATTCTCCTGCATTGCTTTTTTCCAACCCTTATTGGCAATTTCAACTGCATAGGGAAGGGTTGCATTGGTAAGTGCAAGGGTGGATGTTTTTGCAACAGCACCCGGCATATTGGCGACACAATAGTGAATAACACCATCAACTTCATAACAGGGATTATCATGTGTGGTTGCTTTTGAAGTTTCAAAACAGCCTCCCTGATCAATGGCAACATCAACAATGACAGAACCTTTTTTCATCTCTTTGAGCATCTCTTTTGTAAGAAGCTTGGGCGCTTTTGCCCCTGCAACCAGAACAGCACCGATGACCACATCCGCCTTTAAAACAAGTTCTCTTAAAACTGCTGCATTGGACATGACAGGAAAACAGTTTGCAGGCATGACATCATCAAGATAGGCAAGTCTTTCAAGATTCATATCAAGGATATAAACCTTTGCGCCAAGTCCGCATGCCATTTTAGCTGCATTGATACCCACAACACCGCCACCGATGACAACAACCGTGGCAGGTTCCACACCGGTTACTCCGCCAAGAAGAACCCCCATTCCACCCTGGGGCATTTCAAGATATTTTGCCGCTTCCTGTGTAGCCATACGACCGGCTACTTCACTCATGGGGAGCAGAAGGGGAAGAGAACCATTATCTTTTTCAATGGTTTCATAGGCAATATCAACGGACTTGCTTTTTATAAGCGCTTTTGTCTGCTGTTCATCTGCAGCAAGATGGAGATAGGTAAAAACAATCTGGTCTT
>QMMT01000518.1 GCA_003647385.1 Deltaproteobacteria bacterium | reverse complement strand
TATTAAATGTAAAATATACCACACACTATCCATTATTTAACTGTTTCAAGTGGTGTCCATTTTCCTGATTGAACTAATTTTGAAGGACGGTATGCTCTCAAAATGGCATTCCATGCCCCTGAATCATTTTTAATTTGAATGTTGTTTTCTTGTCCATCACATCCAAATCTAACTGTATAGGTTCCGTCTTTGTTTGGTTTTGCCTTGTATTGAGAGTGATCACAATATAACCAACTGTCGAGATGTCTCTACAGTTGGATAATTCTTTTTATTGACTTGCACCAAATCAGTTGCTTGTGCTGCTGCACCAGCAACGGTCAGGCTCATGGAAGAGCACAGCAACAGCAGCGTACTTAAGATGGATACTTTGGCAGTTTAATGTAGCATTTGTGCTCTCCTTTTTTTATCAAACATCAGTCCGTGTATCTGATGTTTATTTTGTTAATTTTTCCGTTGAACTTAAACGGTACCCGGTCGTGATAATCCAGTGCAACAGCTGAACCAAGGTCCATTCCCACATCAAAAGATTCCGATGCTGTAAATATGGCAGGAACTGTTGTTTTGGCCATGACTTCACCAACAGTTTTGCCATTCACCTTAAGTGTAACCAGGGAAGGTGCCAGAGGCTTTTTCTCTTGTGCTTTAACAATAACCTCGATTTTGACCTTACCTGTTGGGATTTTTTCTTTGGAACTTATCTTGTAACGGTTCATCGTCATAGCATTGTATTCAGCTTTAAGCACACCTTCGTCCATGTATACCGTGAAGCCGGCTGAGATGCCTCCCACGGAATATATGACACCACTTGCATTTTCCGGAACATCAGCATCAATGGTTGAATGAGTAGAGAAACCACTCATAAATTTTGGTGCCTGGGATTCAGGGATCCTTGTCATTCCTTCATACATATTCCATTCGGTCAGTGCAGTGGATTTCATCTCTTCCGGGTGATACGCCACCACATATAAGGATCCGCCAATTGGAAAGACTTTATTGTTGGCCGCTTCTACCAGAAAGGCATCTTTCATCTGCTGTAATTTCGCAGGGTTGTCTTTTGCTAAATCATGTGCTTGTGAAAAATCCTTACTGAGATCATAAAGTTCCCAGACGTCGTCATTTGGATTCCAGCCTTTTAATTTTGATGCTGTAGGATCCCAGGGAATTCTCGGACCAAAGGTACCGGCAAACCAGCCATCTTTATAGATGCCCCGACTGCCCATGACCTCAAAATATTGCGTGTTCTTTTTGATTATCGCTTCAGCATTATCGAACGTATCAGCAAAAGAGACGCCGTCCAGTTGATCTTGAGCCACACCATTGTAGAAATCAGGAGGGGTAATGTTCAGGATATCGTAGATTGTAGCCGCAACATCGTTTACATGCAAAAACTGCGACCGTATCTTTGTGTCGGGTTTTATTTTAGCAGGCCATGAAATAACCAGGGGATTACGGGTTCCACCAAAATGTGCGGCTATTAATTTAGTGTCCTTAAACGGTGTTGATCCCGCCCAGGCCCAGCCGTGATGATACATGATTTCCAACAACGGCCCGCCCAGTGCATCCAGACCACCATACTCGTTATCCAGTACTTTTATATGCTCTTCAACAGTGGTAGGCATGCTGTTTTGAGCAAGCAGCTCAGAAATAGAGCCTTTAATACCTTCGGCTGAAGAGCCATTATCACCACTGATGTAAATAACCAGGGTATTTTCCCTGATTCCAAGATTTTCCAATTCGTCGATAATTCTGCCATACTGCACATCAGTATGTTCGAGAAAACCGGCAAATACCTCCATCAGACGGGTTTGAAATTCACGTTGATCTTTGGGGATATCGTCCCATTTCTGCATGGTAGGGTTCATATCGGTCAACTCAGCGTTATCCGGGATGATACCCATCTCTTTCTGCCGTTTGAATATCTCTTGACGAAGCGCTTCCCAGCCCTGATCGAATTTTCCTTTATATTTATCAGCCCATTCTTTTGCAACCTGATGTGGCCCATGTACAGCTCCCGGCGCAAAATAGACCATAAAAGGTTTGTCGGGACGACTCATCCTTTGATTGCGCATAAAGGTGATCGCATGGTCGGCTAAATCTTCAGTCAGGTGATATCCTTTCGTTTTGGGATAATCGACTGCCAGGGTGTTTTCAAACAACATCGGTTCATACTGTGAAGCTTCACCCGCCAGAAAACCATAGAAATAATTAAACCCCAGCCCGGTAGGCCATTGATCAAAAGGGCCTGAAGGATTTATGTCCGTGGTCGGTGTGTTATGCCATTTCCCAAATGCGGCTGATGTGTAGCCATATGCACCCAGCACCTGCGGAAGTGTGGCCGTTTCTCTTGGAATTGCTCCAATATAGCCGTCCCAGTCGGTAGCAAATTCAGAAATTTGACCGTAACCGACACGGTGGTGATTTCTACCCGTTAGTAACGAAGCGCGTGTGGGGGAACAAATTGCAGTGGTGTGAAAAGCGTTGTACTTAATCCCCTCGTCAGCCAGTCGGGACAAAGTCGGCGTGTTGATTGGTCCGCCGAAAGTTGATGTATTTCCAAAGCCGGTATCATCTGTTAGAAAGATGACGATATTGGGTGCATCTTTCGGCAGGCGGTTAGGTTCCTGTCTCCAGTGATGCTCAGAGTCCTGCAACGTTATCCCCGCCTTACTTGCCGATGGTGTTTTTGGAAAGGGCAGATTTTGATGTGCAAAGCATTGCCCGGCAAAAACAAAAATAAATGCAAATAAAAAAAACATTAGTTTTTGGGTCACTATGGTTATTTTTAAATTCATATTTTTCCTCCCGGTAAAATTATAAACTCTCTATA
>QMMT01000517.1 GCA_003647385.1 Deltaproteobacteria bacterium | reverse complement strand
TCCCAAAAAATTGAAGAGCAGGATCTGATGATAGGAAAACAGAACGTTGAGATAGGTAGATTAAACTCCGAGATAGATAAATTGACCCGGAAACTCCAGGAACTGGACACGGCTTTAAAAACAGTGGAACGCCTTGAGACTGAAAACAAGACACTCCAGCAACAGATTAAGGATTTCAAGAAAATTGATCTTGAAGGGGCCAAAATCAATGCGGATATTAAATAAATACGTCACAGTGGTTAGGTAAAAAATGGAAAAAATTCTTATTGTAGATGATGATTCGGCTATTTTAAAGGTTCTCACAATGAGGCTTGAGGCAGAAAAATATTCAGTAACGGGTGTGATGGGGGGGGAGGAAGCTTTTGCGTTGCAAAAGCAAGGCTTTTTCGACCTGGCACTTATTGATTATCAGTTAAAAGAAGAAACAGGGATTCAATTGATGGAAAAGCTTCATGGCATTGATCCGGAACTGCCTGTCATTGTTCTGACCGCCTATGGTACAATTGAAAGAGCTGTGGAGGCCATTCAAAAAGGGGCACATTCTTTTTTGACTAAACCCTTTAAAGATGCTGAGCTTATTCATCAGGTGAAAACCTGTCTTGAAAAGAAGAAACTGGTCAAGGAGGTTAAAGAGCTTCGTGGTATGTTGTCCAAACATTACGGGTTTGACAACATCATCGGCAAAGACAAAAAAATGAAAAAAGTTCTTAAGCTTGTTGCCCAGGCAGCAGACACGGATTCCAATATTTTGATTCAGGGCGAAAGTGGTACGGGCAAGGAACTTATTGCCAAAACACTGCATGTCGCAAGCTCTCGGCGGGATGGACCGTTTATTGCGGTCAATTGTGGTGCCATTCCTGAAACATTATTTGAAAGTGAACTTTTCGGCCACAAAAAAGGAGCATTTACCGGGGCAGTTGCCAACCGGAAGGGATTATTGGAAAAAGCTCAAGGGGGCACCTTTTTTTTTGATGAAAGTTCAGAAATTCCGTTTTCCGTTCAGGCCAAACTGCTTCGGGTTATGCAGGAAAATGAATTTTATCCCCTGGGGGGAGGTGAGAAGGTCTCTTTGCAGGTGAGGATGGTTGCAGCAACCAATACAGATATTGCCCAGGAAGTGGAAAAAGGCAATTTCAGAGAAGATCTTTATTATCGAATCCATGTGATTCCCATAAAGCTTCCCCCGTTGCGGGAAAGAAAAGAGAGCATCCCTCTGCTTGCCCAACATTTTTTAAATGAATTTCGAACCCGCATGAAAAAGCCTGTCAAAAAGTTTTCTTCCCGCGCTATGGATAAGCTTCTTTCATCGCCATGGCCGGGGAATATCCGAGAACTTAAAAATGTTGTTGAATATAGCGTTGCCATGTCTGACAATGATATTATTTCCGAAGATTTAATCATCTTGAATAAAACTCATCTTTCCCTTCATGAGGTAAAACCCCTGAAAGATGCCAAATTAGATTTTGAAAAGGAATATTTGGCGGAACTTCTTGAATTAACACAGGGAAATGTCTCTAAAGCCGCCAAACTTGCAGGGAAATACAGGGCAGATCTTTATGAGCTGATGAAAAAATGCGGATTGAAGGCAGATGATTTTAGAAAGGATATGTAGTAAATTCCATACAGTTTTTTGTCTTTCACAAATATGCACTTTACAGGAAACAAAAGGGAAGTTATCAGCCCCCTCCTGTTAGGTGTTATTTTTGCCTTTTTTTTATCGAAACCCCCGTCCTTTAGTCTTACGAGTGACATACCATAGCTTTTTGAGGTAAGAAGGCTTTGCGTATCTGGTATGAAAAAGGCAGCAATGAATTTTCTATTCCTGTACCCTGAACGGAACAGGTGTAGGGAAAACCAGTCATTTTCATAGCCCCCAATATCCGCGATCGCAACGGCGATCGCCATGTGCGAGACAATGGTGTATGGATTTCCATGCACAGGCTACTTTTTGAGATGACGCTTTATTAAAAAATATAGTGTTATATCAATCTGTTATATTGTATTGCGGCGTGGCATGAAATTTGTAAGCACCAATTATGATATGCAGTATCAATGCGAAATATATTCTCTTAACACTGAAAGTAAACCATTATTTATGGAAATTTTATGGGTAAAAATTGTTTTAGATTAATTTTTATAATACACACTTTTTTGTTTGTTTCTTCTTCTTTTGCAGCCGTACTTCACTGGAGTCCTGTTGAGTCAACGAGTGAGTGTATTATAGCGGGCTATAAAGTCCATTACGGGACTGCATCCGGACAATATACCCAGGAGATTAATGTGGGTAATGTTACGGCATATGATCTGGATCTTTTAGCTCTTGTTCCCACCCAGACCTATTTTTTTGCTGTTAATGCATATTCAACAACAAATCAGGAAGGGCCATTGTCTGCCCCTGTTTCTTATCAGGACAACCTGCCAAACATCGTAGCATATCCTTCCCTTGATCATGCAGGCAATACGATTGATGTTACCTTTAATGAGAGCAATATGCAGGGAGCTGATATCAAGGGCAATTATGAGTTCAGCCCCACACTTATTTTTGATACACCCGCCATTGCCCGGACAGACAAAACGTATCGTCTTTTTATGAACTATATCCCGGAGTATGCCATTATCACCATGATGCTGAGCAATATCACGGACAGTACCGGAAATGCACTGATGTCCAACTCAATTGTTCTAAATGATGATGACAATGACAGCATGGCCGATGACTGGGAGGCTCATTATGGTATAAGCACCGCTTTCTTAGATGCTGACGATGACGGCCTGGACAATAGAGAGGAATATATCCTGGGATCCAGCCCCATTGATGATGACAGTGA
>QMMT01000516.1 GCA_003647385.1 Deltaproteobacteria bacterium | reverse complement strand
TAATAGTGCCTCCCCTTGAATTTTGAGTTGTGATGTCATTTACCTATATGGCTGAAATTATAATTCAATCTCTATCAATAACTATCACGATTGTAAAGGGAAGGAGTTTTTAAATCGGGTCCTTTTTGTTCTCTTGAATGTGTACCAGGTTCTTATGTCAAAATTTTAATCGGGGGTTCGAATCCCTCCGGGCGTGCCACTAATACCAAAGGTTTCAGCTTTTAGCCGAGAACTCTTTTTTATCGGGGGAAGGGGGTACAATAGGGGTACATACAATTTTCAAACTTTTACAATCCGTTGTTGTAATTTTGCTTTCAATCTCAGAGATTTAAAATTTTCATTTTTAAATCTGAGGTTCAAGCAAGTCTCCAAGTAAGGTGAATGACATCACCATAGCCTTCTTTAAGCAAATTATATGTTTTTTTTGCCCATTGTTTACGATCTGGATTACCAAGGTCACCACTTGGTTCTCTATCAAACAATGTAAGTTCATTGGCAACCAGTTATAAAGAAAAATATTATTCAAGCACTATCTGCTCTATTAAAAAACTTCCATATGATATAAAAAATGGCTCAACTGAGTGTCCGGATTTCATTCAAAACTTTTGGCAGCGTTTCAACTAAGTATAAAGGCAAGGATAGTAGTTTGTAATTCGCAGATTCGATTCCATTTCCCGTACTGATTTGGTGCGAAATATCTTGGAGACCAGGAGGATTCAGGTCAAATCTGACAGCCAGGGAAATGTTTTTTTTCGTGACAAACTGTTGGAGAGATTTTAACGATCCGCTTTTTCCTGATTTTACTTCAACCGGTATGATTAAGGGGCCTTCTGAAATAACATAATCAACTTCTGCGTTGGATGTTTTGGCCTGTCTGACCCAATAATTCAATGATGGAGAGTGGTTTTGAGCTGACAAAAGATGTTGGCCGATGAACTGTTCGGCAATGGCTCCTTCATTGACAAGTTTATGATCCGGAAAGGACTGAAGAAAAGCCCAGTCATTTCCACAAATATGGTTCATCATTCCGATATCCATAAACAATAATTTGTAAACGGTTTCCTTGATGTCCGCATTTAGCGGAAGGCCGGAACAATGGCTGTGATAAATCCTGTGGCAGATTTTCGCTTTTGATAAAAGTTCAAGAGCGTCTTTAATGTTTTTTGATGGATGCTCACGGGAGATATTACTGTATTTTACTTTATCCCCGACGATTCTTGGGATAGTTCTGAAAACTCTTTGCATCAGAACCAGTTGGTGAGATTGGGCGTATTTCGAAAAATCATCCTGATAGGTTTCAGTTATTGAACGGTGAATATCTGCCACATCCCTGACAGATCCCATCTCGCACCACACATGCACTGCTTCCGGCATACCACCGACAAGAACATAATCTCGTTGTTTTTTTTTAAGTTTTTCATGAGCTGCTCTGGGAAGGGGCGAGGTCATGGAAAAATCTTCGATGTATCTGGTTAAAGACGGCTCAACAGCCATGATGAACTCTTTGAATGTCATTGGGCCAAGATGCATATATTCGATTCGTCCTACCGGCATTGAAAAAGAATGATCGGCAAGGGTAAACTCTAAAAGTGAACCTGCAGCAATGACCGGCAACTCTTTTTTCTCTTCAAAAAAATACCGCAGAAGTTGGAGCGCATGTGGCGTGGATTGAATCTCGTCAAGAAAGAGTATGGTATCAGGGGTAGATATTGGTATTCCGCTCAATGCTTCTATTTCTCTTAAGGCAGCATCTGTATCAAGGGTTTTGAAAATATCATCCAGGAACAGATTCTGTTCCAGATTGATTTCGATAAGTGTTTTTCCCCTTTTTCGGGCAAATTCTCTGACCAATGTGGATTTGCCTACTTGTCGAGCACCCCTTATCACTAAAGGTTTTCGGTTAGATTTATTGATCCAAATTTCAAGATGAGTTTCTGCAAAACGATTTAACATATTAAAACACCCCCGTATTTTTATGGATTATGTATCAGAGTACTGGGGTGTTGTCAATTACGGCTGATTTCTAAAAAGATATTCAAGACCATTGAGTTTGATTTCATAAACGGCTTGTAACATCTCTCCAATCTTTCCTTCTGGGAATCCTTTCTGCGAAAACCAAACCAGATATCGTTCCGGAAGATCAACTAATCGCATACCCTTATATTTACCGAACGGCATTTTTGTGGTTGCAAGAGCAATGAATGCTTCTTTGTCAGGTTGAATAAGTCCGTTCATTTCTCAATATTTTCCAATACAGGATCATCACTTTTTAAAATAGTACAGGTTTCAGATCCCTGGTCAAAAATAATAACAGCTTTTCCGGATTTAATCTGTTCAAGCACCTGAGAGATTTTTGTTTCCAGGGGAACTTCAACTTCTCCATAGTCAGTGCCATCCCGTGTGACAAATTCTTCGATAACACCCTGGAGAGCTTTCGGAGATAATTGATCGTATGGAATTTTAACAGCAGTCATTTTCTTAAGATTATATTGTCAAAAGTTTTTCATCATTTTCTAAAATTTTTGTAAGTGGGACTCCCCAATATATCACTTCAATTTTAAGCTTTTTCAGATCATCGGATACACCCAATTGATCAGCACAAGCTTTGCAGGCAGTTATATGCACACCAGCTTCCAAGGCTTCCGCAACTTTTTTTTGGATATCTGCATTTTCACATACAAGTTTAGCAGGCGCTCCCCAAACTATCAGGGTTACTTTTTCCCACCAATCTTTGAGTAAGGAATTAATGGTATACATGAAAACCATTTTTTCAGCAGTAATGGGATTGTCATTCGTCCATAATACATAAAGATGTTTTTTTTCACTCATTTATGCCCTC
>QMMT01000515.1 GCA_003647385.1 Deltaproteobacteria bacterium | reverse complement strand
ATTATTGCAGGCAGTCTTGTCGGTATGCTGTTTAAAAATGGAATCCCGGAAAGATATAACCTGACCATAATGCAGGCCATCGGCCTTGCTGTTATTCTCATTGGTATGAAAAGTGCTCTTGGATGTAATGATCTTTTGATTATTATTATCAGTCTTGCCACAGGATCTTTCATCGGAGAATGGATCGGCATTGAAAATTATCTTGAAAGGCTGGGAAATTATCTTGAAACGAAATTTTCAAAAACATCCTCCGGTTTTTCAGCAGGGTTTGTTACAGCCTCATTGATGTATTGTGTCGGGTCCATGGCGATTGTGGGCTCACTTGAAAGCGGTCTTACCGGAAACCATGACACCTTGTTTGCCAAGGCAACCCTTGATGGTATTGTCAGTATTATTTTAAGCTCATCTTTAGGCATCGGTGTGCTTTTTGCCGCAGTTCCGGTGCTGTTGTATCAAGGTTCCATTACCCTGATGGCAGGACTTCTCAAACCATTACTGATTCCGGCCGTTATCAGCCAGATGTCGGCTGTCGGCGGCCTTTTGATTATGGCATTGGGGTTAAATATGATAAGACAAGACAAACTTCGAGTAGGAAATATGCTCCCGGCAATATTTATTCCCTTAATTTATTTTCTCATTATGAGCTGGTTCTAAGCATTTAAGCTATGTGATATTGTTTTGAATGTCTGAACCGGTTTGATTTTCTGATATATAGTTGTGGGTTGTTAGAAGGTGAAAATTCACTCAATAGTCACCAATAATTATCACTTTTTGCTGATTGAAAGTTAAACCTTCAATCAGCAAAAAATATAACAATTTTTTCAGGAATTTTCCAAAGATCCTTAACTGGCAAAACTTCCCAATCAGATCTTGATTGAGCCTTTGTGCCGCCATAGACAAGAATACCGCCCCTTATTCTCTCGCCTGCTACCTTGCTAAAACGTTCCATACCCTGGAAAAAATGCCTGTTTATTGTCTCGCCTGACTTAATTTCCAATAATGCAAGGTCGTGCCCGTGCTCTATTACAAGATCCACCTCATTCCCGCTCCTGTCCCGGTAAAAGGAAAGTCTGGGTCGTATGCCTCTATGGTAATATTGTTTTAATACCTCTGCAACCACCATATTTTCAAATAAGTTTCCCCTGAGTGGATCCCGTGCAATATGCTTTGCTTCCTGAAGACCAAGAAGATATGCAGCAAGACCCACATCCCAGAAATAGAGCTTTGGTGTTTTTATCAGCCGCTTTGATATGTTTGCATGCCATGGCTGTAATTGAAATATGATATAGCTTGCCTCAAGAATTGATACCCACTCCCTGACAGTTGTATGGGAAACTCCTGTTTCATTGCTAAGATTGTGCAGATTGAGAAGCTGTCCTATTCTTCCGGCACACAAGCGGATAAATTTTTCAAAAGCCCCGGCATTACGTATTTGCAGCAATTGCCGTACATCACGCTGTACATAAGTTTCAAAATAATCCCCAAGGGCCTGGGAAGGATTAATCTGCATATGGTGTATTCTTGGATAAAAGCCATGAAAAATCAGATTATTTGTCTCTTTCATATCCTGATATGATTGAATCTCATTCCAGTCAAAAGGCAGGAGGGTTAAAATTCCTGTCCTCCCTGCCAAAGACTGGCTTAATGCTTCTTTGATATTGAATTGCTGGCTTCCAGTGAGGATGAATTGACCTGGTTCAGGGTCTTCATCAATCATGGGTTGAAGATAGGACAAAAGCTCCGGGGCCCGCTGTATCTCATCAAAAATAGCACCTCCCTGATAAGCACTGAGGAATCCTCTGGGATCATCAATGGCAAATTGCCTGTCATCAGGGGCTTCGAGATTAACATATGGTTTTTCTGCAAACACTTTACGACATAGAGTCGTTTTGCCACTCTGTCTGGGGCCGGTTATTGTCACCACCGGATATTTGAGAGACAGCTCTTTTAATGCTGATTCAATAGTTCTTTTTTGCATAAAATAGATAATAGAAGTTTTTTTTGCTAATTGCAAGTTAAACTTTCAATTAGCAAAAACACTAATCATATATTTTCACCCTTGGTTCTAACGTTCATAACTGCAAGCAAGTTAAATTGTTGAATACTCCCTGTCTTTTTTTGGGTTTTGTTATTATCACAATTGCCATAAGTTGAAGCACTGGTGGTATCATTATGGCAGATATCATTTTTGATATGGAACTCTTTGATCATGTGTTGAGTAACAAGCAATATTAGCCCGGCAGACTTTCAAACAGTCTGGGCATTTTGCTACCAACACTATTGAATCTGCCAATTTTCAGCATCCTTTATGATTTTAACCGGTTTTAAACCAAACGGTTCAGGTACAATATTTTTCTTGAAATTCATCAGCTCCATTTTTGATGGTTCGACTCGTATCAAAACAAAATCGTCTCCGCCCGGACCATTTGGGAAAAATAACAACCACGAACCGATCCAGTGCTTTTTTCTTTCTGGAACGTCATGGACGATACTGGCTCTGCCATAAATAATTAAATTGGCATGTTCTTTTTCAAGGCTGAATGCAAGTGTTACATTTGGGTTCTTTTCAATCTCTCTGATTTTCCTTAAAAAGGGATTTGTACCGAGCCAGATTTCAAAAGTGTCAAAATGGACAATCGGTTGAACCATTCGTGCACTGGGCCATTGTTTATCATTGTTTGTTATTAATATGCAGTATCTTGATTTTTTTAATCATAATCTTTCCTACAGGGTTACCATCTGATCTTTTATATCCGGATCAAGGCCAGGAGTAATGAGTTTCATCTCGGTTAACAGGTCAACATATGCCTTTTTTCATTGCCGGCGCCAATACCGATCAGTTT
>QMMT01000514.1 GCA_003647385.1 Deltaproteobacteria bacterium | reverse complement strand
TGTTAACAGCCTTGAGCTTTGGAACTTTGAGTCGTATTGCAATATGGTTTTATACTCAGATTTTAAATAGCTCATCAAGAAACGTTTGTGTAACAATTGCAACAATATCATTACAAAAAGTTTTCAGGCAAGTCTTATTTATTTTTTTTTCATTTGTTTGCATTTTGCAGGGTAGGTATTATGATTTAAACTCTTTTGATAGCTTTAATTTAAAGGAGAAAAAATATGACATCTCTTTTTTTAAATAATGATGAATTTACCATCACTATTGAAGTGGTACCGCCAACAGGTAATGATCCGGCAACTATTTTGAAAAAACTCACCAGCATTTCCGATCTTTCCTTTCACGGTTTCAGTGTGGCATCAAATCCCGTAGCAAAACCAAAAATGTCCGCCATGGTATTTACTCATCTGATCCAAAAAGCCACTCAAAAGCCTGCTATTCTTCACTGCACAGTACGGGATCACAATCGGCTCGGATTGCAAAGTGAACTCTGGGGTGCCAAGGCATTGGGGATAGATACGGTTATTGCTGTAACGGGTGATCCTTCTGCCTTTAGAGCAGAGGAACCTACATCCACAGTAGGCGATTTAAATGTCTGCCAGTTAATTTCCATGGCCAGGGACTCTGACCTTTTTACAGGCGCTGTGCTTGATTTCAGGCCGGAATTCAATGGGCTTGAACATGAAACAAAACGGCTTGCAAAAAAAGTAGCATCAGGCTGCCGGTTTATCGTTACCCAGCCCATTTATGATGAAGAGACGGCAAAAGAAATTCATGAAGCCGTAAAGCACCTTAATGTGCCTGTCATCATGGGGATTCTTCCCTTACTTTCTTATAAACATGCTCTGTTTTTACATGACAAGGTGGCAGGCATTGCTGTCCCTGAACCCTTAAGAAAACGAATGGAAGAAGCCCAGGATCCAGCAAAAGAAGGGGTATCTCAGGCAAGACAGATGCTTGAGCTTGCAAAAAAAATGTTTTCAGGTGCCTGCATCATGCCGCCCTTTGACAGGTTTGAAATTTTACCAGACATACTAAAGAGCTGACTTAGGTTACACTTTGTTTATGCTTCCATAACAATTTCAACCATGGCCTGGACATTTTCCAATTTTGCATTGGTGGGTATATCACACCCGGAATGAAGGATGAAACCTTCAGGCCCTATCTCGTTGATAAGTTTTCTGCAATACGAGTAGACTTCATCCTTTTTTCCAAATGCCAGTAATGCCGCAGGGACATCTCCCATAATGCACAAATGATCCCCTAATTGCTTTTTAGCTTGGAAAATATCGGTATCACCATCAAGTGCCATAATCATTTCTCTTTCAGGCAATTCTCTGAAACGCTTTAACTCTCTGTTCCAGTTTGAATCCAGATGAAGAATTGCAATAAGCCCGGAATCAGTTACTTCATTAACAATTGTGCTAAAATAGGGCCAGACGAATCGGTCCCACATCTGTGGTGAAATCATACAAGGCGCCGTACGCCATCCCCCTACCCATATCATGGAATACCCTTTTTCTTTTGCCTGCCTGCATTTGTCTTGTACCAGTGTGGGTACAATTACATCCATGACTTTTTCAATTTTATCAGGTATCTGGATTAAATCCATAAAAAATTTTTCTAAAGACCTTGCACCGCATAAAAGGTCAAAAGGGGTTGTTATATCACCGCCCGATAACACAGGAATATCTATTTTAGCCCATTCTTCTCGCACATTTAATATTTCACGGCTGGTATTGAATAGTTCCATATTTATATCATTTAAAATTTTTTCTTTCATGAATCGGCCAAAAAAATTTTCCCATCCGATATCCAGTATCTCATCATAGTCTTCTATCTTCATTAACTCTGTTTCATGCACCTGCCACATGTCATTATCAGGCAAATCAAATCCGGGAACTTTGACTTTTGCTCCAAAAAGCTCACAAAGACCATAAGGAAAAAAAGAACCATAGTTTATACCGTCTGCTTCACCAATCATCTTATAGGCTTGAATCATTATTTTTGTTGCTTTTGCAGGAGAACCAATAAATTCACACATGGGTGTCCGGGTTATATCAGAAGCAAAACCGGAATATTCCAGAACAACAGGGATTCGATCCTGTTTTTCTAAATTTACAGCTCTTTGAATCCTGTTGAATCGATCAGTCATTAAGTTAATTTTATCCATTTTTTGTCCTTATAAAAATACAAATAAAAAGTTTGACTTTTCTGTTTGCTGATAGTAAACGTATAATTATCATGAGTCAAACACTAAATCAAGATAAAGGCCGATCCCTGGAAAAAGTAATTGCCAGACGCATCAGAACCAAAAGGCTTGAGCATAACTGGACGCTTGATCAACTTGCAAAGACTACAGGATTGTCCAAGGGTTATCTATCCCAAATAGAAAACGATGACAAAACCCCAACGCTTGGAACATTGACCAAAATTGCCTTTGGCCTCGGCCTGGATGCTGTATCTCTTATCACTGGCGAAGAACCCAAACCAAAACAGAAAAAATTCTGCCTGGTCAGGGCCCGGGATCGACAGCCCATAACCCATACAGGCGCTGCCCCTGATTCTGTTTATGAATCTTTTTCATTCAACAAATCAAACCGGGTCATGGATTCCTATATCGTCACTGTCAGCAAGGAATTCAGTCCCAAACCGCTTATGCATGAAGGTCAGGAAATGGCCTTTGTTCTGGAAGGCACCAGTGAATTTTACTATGATGGTAAAACCTATATTGTAACGGCCGGCGATGCCATGTATTTTGATTCCGACCGTCCCCATATGACCCGCAGCGTTGGCCCGAAACAAGCCAAAGTATTGGTGATTTTTTGCAATCCCTTACAG
>QMMT01000513.1 GCA_003647385.1 Deltaproteobacteria bacterium | reverse complement strand
TCATAAATATATATGATCAATATTTAGTCTGAGTTACGTGTGACCGTTAACCGGAAGGTCACACGTAACACTGATGATAAAGCCGGACTTGGCAATCTGGCTAGATATATCATCCGTGCCTGTTTTTCACAGGAAAGAATGGTTTATGTCCCGGCAAAAAAATCTGATGATGGTGTTGCCAAAGTTATTTATACATCCAAGGATAGAAAAACCCGAAAAGTGTTTACTGCTTTGGACTGGCTCGCCAGGTTGGTAACACATATTCCCAGCAGATATGAGCATACTGTCAGGTATTACGGCTTTTTTTCAAACAAATCCAGGGGTATGAGAAAGAAGGCAGACGTTGATGATACAATTCCGACTATCATGCCAAATGAGATGTCTTCTAATGAAGCAAGACAGAATTGGGCTCGGTTAATTCAAAAAATTTATGAAGTCGATCCTCTTGTCTGCCCAAAATGTCAGGGCAAGATGAAAATCATCTCTATCATTGATGATTTTGAAATAATAGATATAATTTTAAAACATCTGAATCTTTGGGATATCCGCAACCATGATCCGCCAGAGATAAAACCTGTTTACGCGTGACCTTCAGGTTATATTCCTGAATTAACATATATCGAAGATTCAGACTATGGTAGTTCAGGCTCTCAGATTCCAGTATTTGATACCTTTTGGAACTGATATTTTTGAAATTGAGTTGAGGGATTACAGGTGTCCTATACTCAAATTCAGCCATATTTTGACTTTCCCAGCCTATTTTAACAATAATTATTTTTTACAACCAACGTCTATTTTTCTTTCCAAATAGCTCTTCATCCCGCCCCAGAAGGAACACAACATGTTGTGTTCCTTCTGGGGCGGGGGCATATTTTTCAGAGTTATAGCAAATTTTTAGCTGTTTCTTGACAAAAGGCAAAAAAGCATTTACTTATCCTTTTGAAAAATGCTCATACCTTTCCTGATCTCACCATCTGGACAGATAATATGAGACTTTTAGAAAGCCTTGATGCAGAAGGAATCATTACAGGATGTGAAAGCGAACGGCTCCAGGACGCTTATCTTGTCATGCGAAAGGCCATACACAGACTCAACCTCCAGGAAAAGAGCCTTGATATTCCTCAAGCCCAATTTTTAGAAATAAGAGGACATATCATAGATATATATAATCAATATTTAGTCTGAGTTACGTGTGACCGTTAACCTGAAGCTCACACGCAGGTTAAGAAATCAGAACAAGGCTGAGCCAGGGCCAGTAGGTAATGATAAGGACGGCCAAAAGCAATACCAGCATAAACGGAATAGTGGCCTTGTAAATATCCATAATGGGTTTATTAAATCGGTATCCTGCGATAAACAAATTCATCCCCACGGGCGGAGTGAAATATCCGATTTGCATATTGGCCAGAAAAATAATGCCTAAATGTACGGGATCAACACCATATTCAAGTGCAACCGGCAGCATCAGAGGGACCATGATGATAATGGCTGAAAAGATATCCAGCATGGCTCCGAGGATTAAAAGAAAAATATTTAAAAGAATCAAAAAAATAAGCTTGCTGCTTACATAAGTCTGGCAGAGGTCAAACAGTTTCATGGGCACTTCAGCATCAATCAGATAATTTGTAAACCCTAGAGAAACTCCCAGAATTAACAGGATGCCGCCCACCATCACCATCGATTCCCTGATGATGAAAGCAAGCTTGGACATATGGATTTCTTTATAAATAAAGACTGCTACAATTAAGACATACATGGCGGTTACGGCTGCGGCTTCGGAAACTGCAAAAAAACCCGAATAAATGCCTGTAAATACGAATATGGGCAGTGGAATTTCCCATATGGATTCCCTGACAGCAGCAAGGGCGTTTTTTAAAGAAAAGGATATCAGCGGAATCTGATTCTTCCGGTTGGCCCAGATACTCCAAAAAGATAGAAGGAGTATCATTAAAATAGCAGGCAGTATACCGGCAATAAATAATTTTTCAATGGAAATATCTTGTCCTGAACTCATCTGCTGGGCGATTACCCCATATAGAATCAAGGGAAGGGACGGGGGAAGCAAAAGCCCTAAACTCCCGGAAGTTGTTACAAGCCCTAAACTGAAATTATCTTTATACCCCGCCTGTTTCAAGGCAGGATACAGCAACGCCCCCATGGCAACAATGGTGACCCCGGATGCCCCTGTAAAAGCTGTGAACAGGGCACAGACAATAAAGGCAACAATGGCAAGTCCTCCCGGCATCCATCCGAAAAAGGCCTGGGTCAGTCTGACAAGACGGCTTGAGGTGTTACTCTCACCCAGCATATATCCGGCAAAAGTAAATAAGGGCAATGCCAGAAGGATCGGGGTGTCTGCAATGCGATACAGCTCTATGGCCATGACGGACAAATCAATATCACTAGAATAAAAACCTGCCATGGCGGCAGCAATAATGATACTGAAAAGCGGTGCGCCCAGTAAAGCAAAAAGAATCAGTATAGCGATGAGTAATACTATCATTGCGGAATACGCTTAAACAGTTTAACCAGGCAGGTGAAAGAAAGTAAGAGATACCTTAAAGTGATAATGGCAAATGAAATGGGGATAATGCTTTCGCAGACCCAGGTTGGGGTGGCTGCAAATGCCACAAGACCGTCTGCTTTCTCCATCATCACAAACCTAAAGCTGAAATATGCCATGACCGCACAAACCAGTGAGGTAAAGATGGCTGTGATAAGAGCGGTCTGTTTTTTTATCTGTTCAGGAAGATACCGTGATATAACATCAATACTGATATGATGATTGTTCCTGCTGGCAACCATTGCACCGATGAGGCCAATCCACAGAACCAATACCCTGATAAGCT
>QMMT01000512.1 GCA_003647385.1 Deltaproteobacteria bacterium | reverse complement strand
CCATAGATAGTCTTTTAACCCCCTGATGCTAAAGCGGCATTCAGTTTTATTATTTTTAGTTCCTGTTGGAATTTTTTTTGGAATTCTGGCAGGTGCTTTTTATAGTCTTATTTATGATTTGCCGCAAATAAACAGCCTTAAGCAGTTTAAACCATCATCTGTCACAACCGTTTTTTCGTCTGACAATCAAATTCTTACAAGATTTTATATTGAAAAACGATTTCCCGTATCTATAAATAAAATCCCGGAAACCCTTATCAATGCATTGCTTACAATAGAAGACAGAAACTTTTATTCTCATTGGGGAATCAATTTTAAAGCAATCATCAGGGCAATCATCCATGATATAAAGGCTGGAAAGTTCAAACAGGGAGCAAGTACTTTAACTCAGCAATTAGCAAAAACACTCTTTTTGACATCTGAAAAATCAATTGTTCGAAAAATTAAGGAAGCTATACTGGCGCTTCAGATCGAAAGGCGGTATACAAAAGATGAAATTCTGGAGTTATATTTAAACCTGATTTATCTGGGCTCCGGCGCCTATGGTGTCGAAGCTGCCTCTCAAACCTATTTTGGAAAATCCGTGGAGGATATCACATTGGCCCAGGCAGCCCTGATAGCCGGGCTGCCCAAAGCACCTTCTGTGTACTCACCGATCAAAAACCCTGATCTGGCTAAAAAAAGAAGGGATATTGTTCTTACGCAAATGCTCGCCGCAAAAAAAATCACTCCAGAGGAATATAATCTGACAAAATCACAAAAGGTTATACTGCCTTCTCAAAAAGAAAATCAAAACCAGGCAGGTTATTTTATCGAATATATCAAGGCTGTTTTAAAAAAACAATTTACGCTACAAGACACTTATTCAAAAGGGTTTAATATTCATACAACACTTAATTTAGACCTTCAATCAGCTGCGAACAAATCTGTTTTAAAAAGGATGACACAACTTGAGATCCGGATGAAAAAAAAGGGACTTGATACATCAAAGGTTGAATGTGCTTTGATTGCAATTGATGTAAAAACCGGTGGTATTTTAAGTATGGTCGGTGGAAAAGATTTTAACAAAAGTGTTTTCAACAGAGCAGTCCAGGCTCAACGGCAACCGGGTTCCGCATTTAAGCCTTTGGTATATGCCACTGCAATCAATCAGGGCTTTTCACAAAATGACAAACTGCTTGATGCCCCTTTATCCTATCATCTGGATAACAATCGAACCTGGCAGGTGAATAATTTTTCAAAAACCTATCTGGGAGAAATCACCCTTCGCAAAGCCCTGGCATTATCAAAAAACACACCGATTGTCAGGCTTATAGAAAAAATCGGTACCGCTAAGGTCATTGCATTTACAAAAAATGCAGGCGTATCATCTAAACTTCATGCCAATCTTTCTCTTGCCCTGGGGACATCCGAGGTCACTCTGATTGAACTTACCTCATCCTATATCCCCTTTGCCAATATGGGGATTAAAGTTGAGCCTTTTTCCATCCAAAGAATAACAAATTCAGACTCCCGCATTATCTTTCAAACTGCTGTAAAAAAACAATCGGTTATGTCCAGACAAAACGCTGCCATCATGGCAGATATGTTAAAATCTGTTATTCTTGAAGGTACAGGGAAAAAAGCGGCTGTCATACAAAAAGATATTGCCGGAAAAACCGGCACGACAGATAATTATAAAGATGCTCTTTTTGTTGGATTCAGTCCGGATATTGCAGTGGGTGTCTGGGTGGGAAATGATGATTCAACAACGCTGGGTAAATATGAAACCGGTGCGAAAGCCGCTCTTCCCATATGGATTGATTATATGAAACATTTTCTTTCAAATAAATCCTATCAATATTTTGATATACCGGATGGAACAAAAATGGTATACATGGATCCCAATACCGGAGAAATATCGAAAACGCAAACTTCACACTCCATCAAAGCTTTGATTAAGACAAAGGATCTGCTATGATAAGAAAAGCAATATTAGATGATGTAAATGCCATCCATGCCTTACTTGCCCTCTATAGTAAAAAAGGGGAACTTTTAGCAAGACCGCTGAGCAAACTATACGATCACTTAAGAGACTTCTGGGTGTTTGAAGATCCCGAACAGAAAAAAGTGGTTGGATGCTGTGCGTTACAATTTTGCTGGGAAGATCTTGCAGAAATCCGGTCCCTTGCGGTTGACCCTGATTTTACCGGCCGGGGAATCGGTACAATCCTTACCGAAAGAAGCATCCAGGAAGCGGTATATTTTAAGGTAAAAGACCTTTTTACCCTCACTTACCGCCCGACTTTTTTTGAACAATTCGAATTTTCAACCATTGATAAGAATGTGCTTCCCATTAAGATCTGGGCAGATTGTATCACTTGTGTCAGTTTTCCCAATTGTGATGAAATTGCCCTTCTTAAAAAATTATAAATATACCATTTTATAAGGGATGGGTGGATGAATCAGTATAGTTGGTTTCGGCAATATCTGCTCTTCTGATACGGTAAGCCAGTTTGTATCCCCTTTTAATTCCCGCAGTCTGCCGCCTTCTGAAGGTAGAGCTTGAGTGGTATAATCATATCGAACATTTAAAATGCAGACAAATTTTCTGCGCTGCCTTGCAATAACATAATTTTTTGTAAAACTATTCTGGGTAATCCCTGCATTGCCGGCCAATTTTTTGATTTCACTGTCCGGCAGTTTAACCAGGACAGACTTTGAGATCCCCCTTTCATCAATCCTTAAAAGATTTCTGGATTCACTGGAAGAAACATAAATGGTGGTAATCCCGGGTAGCTGCCTGAAGTATTGGGCCGCCACGATAGCTGCAGTTCTTCTTCCACCGGACATGACCGGAACACCATAATAT
>QMMT01000511.1 GCA_003647385.1 Deltaproteobacteria bacterium | reverse complement strand
TGATAAAGGGGTCGTACATCGGGACATGAAGCCTGAAAATGTTCTGATTGATGATGGGCTGCCCAAGATCATGGATTTTGGAATTGCCGGGGGCTATAACATGGACAATGTGACCCAGACCCATCATATGTTAGGAACAATGAAATATATGCCCGAAGAACAGTTTATGGATCTGGCACTGACGGATGCACGGGTGGATGTATATGCCCTGGGAAAAATTCTTTATGAAATTATCGAAGGTAAGATGAAAAAGGGCCGGGATAAGCCCTTTCACAGTGCTGCCCTGAATGAACCTGAGACCCGGTTTTTTAAAGCCCTTGACCGGATTATACAACAGGCCACAGAGAAAAATCGTAACCAGAGGATTCCTTCTGTCAAGAGTCTACATGATTCCCTGGAAGAACTTGTCATGGACTCTGAAGAAAAAAAAGAGCTGCCAAAGGTTCCCGGCCCTAAATATTGGAAATATTTATTTGGTGCAAGCATTGCCGTCATCGTTATTTTTGTCAGTGCCGTGGTCATGCACCATAATCCTGGAGAAATAACACCTGATAAAAATCATATTCAACTGCAGACTGAAATAAGAGTCGATACAAGCACTTCTCTGGGCCTGCCTGAATTTAATTTTAAAAATTCCCGGCCAACGGCAGTCCCTGCCATGGATAAAACAAAACCGCTTTCGGACAAGGTTATTGCAAGCGATGATATGACTATGATCCTGTTAACAGGTGCCGATATTTCTGTGTCCCTTGATGATCCCAAAGCACCGGGAAGAAAACAAGCCCCAAAAACCATATCTGTAAAATCCTTTTATATGGACAGGACAAAGATCTCGAATCATTTGTATGTTCGGTTTCTCAATGATGTCGATGCAATAGAAGTGAAAAAGAAATCTGTTTTGCGCAATGGGCAATTGCTGCTCCTGCTTGGAGAAGTACGCGAAGGCTATGAACCGATCCAATTCAAAGAGGGTAGATTTATAGTAACTCCTGATGATGTATCAAAGCCTGTGGTAAGAGTGACACCTGTCGGTGCACTGGCATATGCAAACTTTTATGGAAAATCTTTACCTTTGATGGAGCAGTGGCGGCTCGCTGTTCAAACCCGTGGTAACCAAATACCGGAAAAAAATAATTCTTCCTCAAGATCTCAAATGATGATGATGATGGATGGAGACTGGATGGAGCAGGATCAGAGGTCCGAATCTGTACCGGTAAACACATCCCGAAAATCTGTTATTCAGCCGATTAACCAGACGGCAACCACCAAAAACGGTATCCAGGGACTCGAACAGAATGTCAATGAGTGGACCATTAGTTTTGCGGCAGACGATACCCTTGAATTTCATATCCATGGGGGTATCGGTGAACTGGGCCACAGCAAATCCTATCTTGAACGGCAGCCATGGGAAGCCTTTTCCAGTGTTGGTTTCAGGACAGTCCTGAACCTGGATGGAGGGAAATAATATGACTGTAATAGATACAGATACCTGGGCAGAAAGCCATATCGGCTACAAGCGCAAAGACAATGAAGATCGATTCCTCATCAAAGAATTGCCAGGGCTTATGATACTTGCAGTCGCCGATGGAATGGGAGGCCATGCCGGTGGAGAAATTGCCGCACAAATTGTGATAGATGCTTTCCGGGAATATAATTTTTCCAAAGAAAATTTAGAAAGAGATTTAAAAAAGGCTCTTTATAATGCACAAAAAAAAATACTTTCCAAGATGATTGAAAATTATGATCTGGATGGTATGGGGAGCACTGCAACTATTGCAGTTTTATATAGAAATAAGACTTTCTGGATTCATGTTGGGGACAGCAGGATCTACCTTTTGCATAACAAAAAAATTAAGCAGATCACCACTGACCATACATTTATACAGGATCTGATAGAGGATGGTACTATCACCCTTGAACAGGCAAAAACGCATCCTTTAAAGGACATGCTGGACCAATGTGTGGGCTGTGATGAAATACAGCCGGACACTGGTGTTTTTAATCTCCAGAAAAATGATCGGTTATTGCTTTGTTCGGATGGATTAAGCAGACATCTGTCTGATTTGCAGATAGAATCCATATTAGCAACAAACACTGTTCAAAAGACCTGCCAACAATTGATCCAGGCTACCCTGAAAATGGGTGGCACCGATAATGTGACAGTGATTGTAAAAGAATTTTGATTCACTTACAAAAGGAGCAAAAAAATGTGGGGATGTAATTACTACAATGGGGCAGGTTTTGGTCACTGGTTTTTTGGCGGCGGGATTATCGGGTTTTCCATTTCGGCGTTTATCATTATCATCATAGCAACCCTGATATTCAAATTATTCAGGTCTAATCAATCTATGAACTCAGAGAACCTTGATAAAAATGATTCTTATGAAATCCTTAAGACCCGGTTTGCCAAGGGAGAAATCAATGATCAGGAGTATCGGAAAATGAAAGAGATGCTTCGCCTATAGCCCTTTATAAAAAATGTTGTAAAATGAAATTTTTATACATAAAAACGAAGAGTGGAGTCGTGATGAGAAAAAAGAACCCCGATCGTCTGAAAATTATTGTGATAGCTGTGTTGACTGTGGTGATAACAATACTTCATTTTGGTCTCCGGCAAAATTATCATTATGGACATATTGTCCTGCGGGAGTTATATTTTTTACCTATTCTTCTTGGGGCATTCTGGTTTGGTATTAAAGGTGGCCTTGTAACGTCAATAGGCATCAGTATCCTCTATTCTCCTCTCATTTTCATGCATTGGCAGAATTTTGCACCGGAATCAGATGCATACAAAGATCTGCAGCACATCATTAAAAACTTGCAAAGTATCAAGCAGATAGTGAAAAAAATATCGT
>QMMT01000510.1 GCA_003647385.1 Deltaproteobacteria bacterium | reverse complement strand
TGGTTATACCCTTTTTTTCATAAATAGTTGTACCGGGTAATATAATCACACCTATAAAAATCGCCAGTGTTCCTTACCAAATTATCAATAATAATGAAATTGTTAAGCCACCAAACGTTGAAATCATCATTTTTGACAAGTTTTTGAAGGATGGGAATAAGATTTCCTGATTGATATTGAAATTGAGTTCCTCCCTGGGCCAAATTATGTGCTGAGGTAAAAGTAACCTTTGACTATGTCGAACTTTAACCGACAAGAAACTACCAGCTTTGCCTGGCGCACCCATTTTAATTTCCCTGGTTTATAAATCTATAATCGACCCATCCAGTAACGGGGTTTTTGTTTCTGGTGCATAACTGCCACAATAATAATTTCATTTTCATGAACAGCATAGAGAATTGAATAGGGGAACCTTCGCACAAGACGTCTTTGTATTCCCTGTTCAATTTCCGGCCATATTTCTGGATTTCCAGCCATTTCAACCACTGCTGCTTCAATTATATCAAGAAAATTTATTCCAAGCTTTTCAACCTGCATCTCATAATAGGCAGCAGCCTCCATCATCTCTGCTTCAGCTGGTGTAAGAAATCGAAACTTCATCTAAGTTCCTTTAGCTTTGTCCGGGCATCATGAAAAACATCTGCGCCTATTCTGGCTTTGATATTTCCTGCCTTAAATTCCTGAAAACGCCTGGAAGCCTCTTTAATCCAAAGCTGCTCCAGATTTTCTTCATCAAGTTCATCAAGTTCCTCAATGAGAGCTCTGATCAACATTGCCCTCTCCTTTAAAGGAAGATGTTTTGCCTGTTGTTGACACTTTTCCAATGCTGTTGGCATGATTTTGCTCCTTTTATATTTATTCCTTAGTTGATTCTGCCAATACTGTTTTTATTCTATCATACTCTTCAAGACATTTCCTCTTTGACATAAATTCTCCAAAAGCAGCCTCTTCTTTTCTTTTCAAAACGTAAAAGTTCGGTTCAAAAGAATGAATCGGAACCAGTCTATCAGCTTTAATCGCATTTGCAAATCTTTGCAAATCAAATATTGGAGTATGACCAGAAGTATGACAATGTTTAAGTGGTATTTTGTTTTTATTTAACCAATCATGGAACCAGTTAAATTTTTCTTCTTTTAGATAACCAGGCCACAATGAATAAATCAAAGATGAATTTTTAAAACAGCCGGCTTTTTCTAAATCTATGGCCATTGATGGTCTGAATAACATCACTGCCTCGTGATAATGTAGTCCCTTCCATCAACAGGGTATCGATTTTTACCGGTGGATGTGCAACCAGTCTGTCCAGCAATTTTCGTTTGCGTCCATGACCTCGAAAATCACCTGAGTAAAACAACTTTTTCCCATCTGCTTCTATTTGAATAGCATATGCATCATAAGCGGAATGATCTACCAGGTATGGTGTGATAATAAACGGCCCAAGGGAAATCGACATACCATCGTATATTTGCAATGTTTTGGAACAAACCATATTTTTTTTTATAATTATATCCCGCTAATTTCATAAATAATAAAAAAAACATTGATTAATACCTTTTTTGGTATGTATTATGCTCTTTGATTGATATAGAGACACACGATTAACATTAATAATCGAGAGGAATAATAAATGACTGAAACTGTAATAAAGCTTGGAAATAAGAAGAAAACAAACATTTTTTTGGACAAAGTCAAAGAACTGCTGCCGGAAGGCGGCAACTTAAACGCCTGTTTAACTTGTGGTGCATGCTCCTCAGGATGCCCTGCCACAGGACTTGTGAACATGGATCCCAGAAAATTTCTTCGAATGGCTGCGTTGGGCATGGATGAAGAAATTGCCAAATCTGACTGGCCCTGGATGTGTACCATGTGCCAGCGGTGCGTTTATGTATGCCCGATGAAGATCGATATCCCACAATTGATTTTTAACGCAAGGACACTTCGCCCCAGGGAAGAAAGACCAAAAGGAATCCTTGGATCCTGTGATATGGCCCTTAAAAACGAAAGTATCAGCGCCATGGGGGCCTCTCCGGAAGACTTTCAATTCGTGGTTGAAGATGTATTGGAAGAATATCAGGAGGCCCAGCCCGAATTTGCAGATATGCAGGCCCCGATTGACAAACAAGGCGCCGAGTTTTTCCTGAACCAGAATTCCAGGGAACCTGTAACAGAACCCGATGAAATGGTACCACTTTGGAAAATTCTTCATCTGGCAGGTGTCGACTGGACCTATGGCAGCCGCGGCTGGGGAGGTGAAAACTACTGCATGTTCCTGGCGGATAATGATTCCTGGAAAAAAACAACGGGTATCACTGTGGATCAGGCCAATAAGCTCGGCTGTAAGACGTATCTCAATACCGAGTGAGGTCACGTCACTTTCTCAGTCCTGGCAGGACTGAAAAAATTCAACCTTGAGCACAACTTTGAAGTCAAAAATATGTACGAATATTATGCAAAATGGATCCGGGAAGGAAAATTAAAGGTTAATTCTGACTGGAATAAAGATTTGATAATAAAATTTACAGTTCAGGATCCGTGCCAGATTGTGCGCAAAAGTTATGGTGACCCCATTGCAGAAGATTTAAGGTTTATTGTCAAATCGGTGGTTGGCGAAGAGAATTTTATCGACATGACGCCCAACAAGTCGAACAACTATTGTTGCGGTGGCGGTGGCGGTTTTCTTCAGTCAGGGTATCCTGATCAACGTCGGGCCTATGGCAGCTTGAAAGCAAACCAGATCCTGGCTACCAAGGCGGATTACTGTATTGCTCCATGCCACAATTGCCATGCCCAGATTCATGATTTGTCTGAGCAGCGCGACCATGCATGGGGTACGGTTCATTTATGGACGTTGATATGCC
>QMMT01000509.1 GCA_003647385.1 Deltaproteobacteria bacterium | reverse complement strand
TTGGATGAAACCGGTCAAGGCAGTCGATGAAACTGACCCTTAACCCTTTTTCACGCAAAATGGCGGCGATTGACAAAATCCCCAAGGGTTTTGCCCAGAAATCAAAGGCCGCAAAATCATGAATCCAGGGATTTATGCACAGAATATGGGGTGAATCAGTCTTCAAAATACTTCATGGATGTTTTTTTAAGCTCTTTTCTGGAGAACAAAAGCTCATACTCATCTTCTCCTACGGCTTTAGAAATTTCTTTAACGAGTGTGTAACATTCATCTTCATTGGATGCATGTACCATTGTATACAGATTATATTTCCAGCCCGGGGCTGGATTTCTTCTATAACAATGGGTGATCTCTTGAAAAGTAGCCATAATATTACCGGTTTTTTCTACCCTGTCTTCATCCACTTTCCAGGCGACCATGGCATTGGCCTTAAACCCGGATTTCTGGTGTTTGAGTGTGGCACCAAACCGTCTGATCATGCCCTGGTCATCAAGATCTTTTAAAACACTTAAAAACTCTTCTTCCGTGATGCCGATTTGTTCCGCCATTTCAAGGAACGGACGTTTGACAACAGGAATATCGGTTTGCAGCATTGCAATTATTTTTTTTTCCAAATCTGTCAGCATAAGCGCTTTCTTAAAATCTTATTCTTTATTGGTTAATATCAAATTCACTGTGAAACTTTTTTCAGTGCATTGTCAAGGTCTTGTTTTAAATCATCTGCATCTTCAAGTCCAATGGATAATCTTAAAAGAGAATCTGTTACACCGATTCTCTGCCTTTCTCCAGCTGACATTTTTGCATGGGAAGTAAGGCTTGGCGGACAGATGGTTGACTCCACACCCCCAAGGCTGACAGCCGGGCTTATTATCTTTAATTGAGATATAAACTGACTGGAGTCTTTGTCCTTGATCTCAAAGGAGAGCATGGCGCCAAAGTCTGTCATCTGTTGTTTTGCAATTTCGTATCCCTCAAATCGTTCAAGTCCGGGATAATATACCTTTGAAATATCGGGATGACCTTCCAGAAATTGTGCCACTTCCATGGCATTTTTTGTCTGGGCATTCACCCTTAACACAAGAGTTTTCATGCTTCTTTCTAAAAGATAACAGATTCTGGGATCAAGACTTGGACCCAGAACCCTGGCAAGGCTTAAAATTTTCTCCATTTTTTCATTGGAACAGGCAACCATGCCGCAGCACAGATCCGAGTGCCCCCCAAGATACTTGGTTCCACTGTGAACCACAATATCTATCCCAAGATCTAAAGGGGTCTGGTTCACAGGACTTGCAAACGTGTTGTCTATTATAGTTGTAATCTTCTTTTCTTTTGCAAAACGGGCTATCTTTTCAATATCAACAACTGCCAGAAGAGGATTGGTGGGAGATTCAATGACGATCACCTTTGTCTTTGGTGTCACCCCTTTGATCACATCAGCAGCACTGGTTTTTGTAAAGGTACACTCAATACCAAAATGGGAAAACCATTCCGTTGCAAAATTATGGGTTCCACCGTAAAGGGCATCCAGCATGACAATATTATCACCGGTTCCTGCGTAGGCCAGAATGGCGGTTGATATGGCCCCCATACCGGAACTGAAAACAAGCCCGGCTTCAGTATGCTCAAGGGCGGCGATCTTTTTTGCCACAGCATCCTGATTGGGCGTATTAAAATACCGGGGATAAAGGGTTTCATCCTTGTTGATATAATCATTGGCTGAGGAGGTATAAATAGGGGTGTTCACTCCGCCGGTCTTTTTATCCCTTAAGGTTCCTTTATGAATGGCAATGGTCTTGTTTTTCATTTTGCTCCTTTTTAGCGTTTTCTCATTAAGCATTTCCAGCATCGTGCCGGCTTTTCACGGCTTGAATCAAACCTGCCGGAAATAAGAGATAAAATATCAAAGCAGGGCTCCACAGCAGATACAATATCCAGGGCAGATCTCATTGGAGGGCCCTCATCTCTTGGTCTATCATCGACTTTGCCTAAAAGACTGAACCAATGTCCCCCTTGTTTTAGATAAAAACTTACATTCCCGGCAAATGCCGCCCTGTCATCCTTTTTATCAAAGGAATGAAAACATCCCCTCTATATATAGTATCTTTAGCTTTTCTTACCCGGTTTTTTTATCAGGGAACAAGGACATGATATCGGCTTCCGTTGCCCTGCAGACCCCTCTTTCTGTAATAAACCCTGTCACAAGTCTTGCCGGAGTTACATCAAAGGCATGGTTAGCCGCATTGCTTGCTTCGGGCGGCACCAGCACACTCTCAACTTTACCATTGCAAAGCCCCTGGACATATCTGATTTCATCAGGGTCTCTTTCTTCTATGGGAATATCGGCGATACCGTCTGTAATATCCCAGTCAAAGGTGCTGGATGGCAATGCCACATAAAATGGAATATTATTGTCTCTGGCTGAAAGGGCTTTTAAATAGGTGCCGATTTTATTGGCCACATCCCCGGCCCGGGTGGTTCTGTCGGTTCCCACAATGACAAGATCCACCATGCCATGCTGCATGATATGTCCCCCTGCATTATCCGTGATGACGGTATGGTCCACACCATGTTTACCCAGTTCCCATGCGGTAAGGCGGGAGCCCTGATTTAACGGTCTTGTCTCATCCACCCAGACATGAACATTAATACGATTATCAAATGCCGTATAGATGGGGGCTTTGGCCGTGCCATATTCAATGCAGGCAAGCCAGCCGGCATTGCAGTGGGTTAGAATATTGACCGGCTCCCCATTTTTCTTCTGACTGATGTCGTCAATAATCGTCATGCCATACTCCCCGATCTTCTGACAATTGATCGCCTCTTCTTCCACAATTTCCAGTGCTTCATCAAGAGCTGCTTTGACTCTGGCCTCAT
>QMMT01000508.1 GCA_003647385.1 Deltaproteobacteria bacterium | reverse complement strand
TATCAATATAGCATAAATACAAGAAAATTAATTACTATTTTAAATCAGATGGCCTTTTCTCCTATATATTCATCACCAAGTTATGAGAACCTTACAAAAAACTTCTGATTTCAATAGCTCTTGTTTCTTTTTCTTTGTCTGTCAACTCGTTCCAGGGAATATCAAAAAAACTGTCAAAAGAATTCGGGTTATCCTCCAGTTCAAGATCCAACCATGACATGGCATTAAAATAACCAGACGTATCTTTATTTGCTGCATTGCTTGCAGCTTTCCTGACAGATTCCATTAGGCTTGACTTTTTTTCTTTTTTATCCTTTTTTATATCAACATCTTTAGCAAGTTTGAACAAAGATGAAAATTTCATCACTTCTACATTGTCTTCATTAAATACCGTTGAAGCTCCTTGGATCATTCTATTTTCTAAAAGTTTTACTTTTGCTTTTGCTGTAAGGACACCCTTTGTAACAGGAGCAATAAATTCAGAGTTTAATGAAATTGTTCCAAAACGACTGTTTGGAGGCACAATACTTTTAACGGCCATAGCTACTGCTGTATCGGCCAAAGTAACGATGGCACCGCCGTGAGCTAATCCTTTGCCTTGTGCTAATTGAAGAACAAATGGCATGGTTAAAATAGCACAGCCATTCTGGGCTTCAATAATTTTGATACCAAGAAGCTTTTCAAATGGAGCACAACTTATCCATTCTTCAAGTTTAACTTCATGTGGGCCAGTAAATAAGGTTGTTTTTTTTATTTCATTTTTCATACTGATATAATTTCTATACCCTTCTCTTCCAAGAATTTAATTGATTTACTGCAAACAGGGGCACTTGTTTCTAAAACCACCGAAGCATTTAGAACCTTTCCTTTTATTTTTTCAACTTTTTTTAAGATGGTAAGGGCATCCTTCATTATGATTCTGCTTTTTCGATTAATAAGCAGGACAAATTCATCAGAATCCTGCTTCATTAAAACCGTTCGAGGTGGAAGACCATAAAGCTTTGGATCTATTTGTTTAATCATTTTTATCTCTGTAATTTTTAAACCGAAGCACCACTTTTAAGATAAAGCATAGCACACCCCCTGGCATCTGAGAGTGCTTCGTGATGATTGAGTTTTATTCCTTGCCTTCTACAGCAAATATCTAATGATGTCGGTTTGTAGCCTTTTGCTCGATATATTTTCAAGGTGCACTCCCAAGGATTTGATATATTCAGTTCTGAATAATCCAAATCAAAATATTGCATTGTTTTTTGTAAGACACTTCTATCAAAAGATTCATTGTGTGCTACTATGGTTTTTCCCTTAAGGCGCTTTCTAATCTCAGTATAAACATCAGGAAAGGACAAAGCATTAAATGTGTCATTTTCAGCTATGCCATGAACTTGGGTGTTATAATATGAATATTCATTATCCGGCGGTTGTATGAGAGAGTCATATTCATCAATTATTTTATCATCTTCTACAGTTATTATTCCTACAGCACATGCACTGTATCTTTTCCCTGTTGCTGTTTCAAAATCTATGGCGGTAAAATTCATTGATCATCCTTCTGTGTTTTGATTTGCTCATTCTTTATCATCATATCTGAATAAAGGAAAATGAATTTAATCCAAAATATTTGTTATTCATATCTCAATATTGACAAGTTTCTCAACACCGGAAGCAATAAATTTGTTTAATGATATGGTCGATACCTTGGCCAATAAACGGGGCTCGATAGAAGACCAGGAAGGGAAAGAAGAGCTTTAAATCTCAAGTCTAAATTGATGCCCAATATTTATTCTTTCTTAGATAAAAGCGCCCATTGAAGAGATCTTCTAAACCCTTCTTTAATAAACAGGGAAAATAATGTACCATTTTTAACGCTTTCGTGATAATTATGATCTTCGCTTATTATTATTTCCACTTTATTAGATTTTTTCATTTTTATTCACCACCAGAGAGAACTTGCTTTTCATGACTATAGAGCAAGCTCAATAAATCAAGGATAATACAAAGACTTGCAAAATTTCCAATGGGTGGATAAAAATATGGATATGAAATTCCAGTTCAGAAAACTAAATCAATATGCAGAACCAATTCCACCAGGGAATTATTAAATAAAAAAGGTTATAATGGATTTAAAAGGATCAATTATTGATAGCCATGCACACTGCGGTATTCAGGATCGTTCATTTGATCAGTCCTTTGAATCATACTATTCATATGTTGAAGGGACCCAGATTGAAGGGGTTATAATGTTTTCCCCTGTCATGGAGATTTATGACAGGTACGACCCTTATTTTGAAGACACCATGCATTGGCAGAAAAAAAGAAAAATGTCTAATGAATACCTTTTAAGTTTAGGAAGTAAAAAACTCACAGTAATACCATATTTGTTCATTTGGAACGATTTTCAGGTAGAGAGTTTAACGGATATGCATAAAGGTATCAAATGGCACCGTCATGCAAGCGAACCAGTTTATAATTACGATTCAAAAGAATGTAAACAGGCAATAGCTGAAATAAAAAGAAGGAATATGCCTGTAGTGTATGAAGAAGAATTGGAAAACACAATTGTTTTCATTAAAGAACTGGCTCCAAAAATACGGGTGATCATTCCCCATCTTGGCGGTCTTAACGGAGGATATAAGGCTATTGCTGCTCATAACTTGTGGGAAAGACCATACGTTTATACAGATACCTCGCTTGCTTCAGCTTTTGAAATATCAGATTACATTGAAAGATATGGTCATGAACGTATTATGTTTGGCTCTGATTTTCCATTTGGAGATCCAGAGTCAGAGCTCATAAAAATACAAAAAATGAATCTGAAGCAACATATAAAAGAAGCAATTACTGGTAAAAATATCAAGCGCCTGCTTTCAGACAGTAATGTTTGAGC
>QMMT01000507.1 GCA_003647385.1 Deltaproteobacteria bacterium | reverse complement strand
TGAGTTCCCAGCTAATTCAACTGCACCGCTAAGAGATTACTTTAATCAAAATAAAGATAAAGTACGATTTTTGGTTTTATTATCTCCGACATGACCTAAATGATTTGACAAAGGTGCCCGTGCGGTACAAAAGTCTGTTTTAAAAGCGTTCCCTGATGCGGATATTTGTGTTGGTATTGTGTGGATTAAAATGAATGCCAAAGATGATATGACAGCTGCAAAAAAAGCATTACAAGATTTTAGGGATGAGCGAATTATTCATTTTTATGATTCCCAACAAAGTTCCGGGAAGTTAATTGCAAATGATCTACCTTTAAATGCAAAGGTGGCATGGGATATTTATTTGTTCTATCCAAGAGGGGTAACATGGGAAGACAGAATACCGCAACCGTCAAAATGGATGCATCAAATGAGTGATACAGATGGTGATTCTGAATATCATCGTACAGGTGATGATTTAGTAAATGGCCTGTATAGGGCAACGAAACTATTAGTTTCAGAATAATTTCTATGACAGATTTATGGCGTTTATAGTATCAGTTCTCAGGATCAAAAAATTTAAAACACTAATGACTTCCACAAAATATATTCAGGGTTCTGACCCCTGAAGAGTATCTGTCATATTAACGTGCATGTGCCGCTTTTTAAAAATTTGTCAACTACAGCATCTGGTGACTGTTGTTCTAAAATTTTATAAATCTATTTGCGATCACTCTTCCCTTAATCGGTCTATAATTATTTTGGGAGAGTCAAGCCCAAAACGGTTTTTATCGAGTTTGGCAGGTTTTATAAAGTAAAATTTTGAAATATCATCACGGGCTTTTATGGGTCTAAAATCATTCACCCCGCAGATAAAAGCAAAATCAGTGATACTGTATGTTACCTCCTTATAGGTGTAGGTATTTGGAACAGAACAAAAATAGTCAAGTGAAGAAATATCAAGGTTGAGTTCTTCTTTGACTTCCCGTATCTGGCATTTGTCAATTGATTCGCCGGGATCGACAAATCCGCCGGGGAAGTCTAACAGTCCTTTTGCCGGGTTGTATTTACGCTCTGTGATGAGGATTTCGTTATTTTTGTTAAAAATCAGTGCAATGCCTGCTGCAGCGGTATTTAAATAAAATTTAAAATTGCAGGAACCGCATAAAAAAGATTTTTTATCGGATACAGCTAAATTTTTTCTGCCACAGTGCGGACAGTATCGAAACAGATGGATATTGGGATTGTTCAAAACAATCATATTCCTTGCGGCTAACAAGTTAAGTGAAAACAGGCGCTAACATTCCGGTTTGTTTTTATTTTTTGAATGATCAAGGATTCATTTCATAGGAATCTTTTAATGAAATAACATGATGTTCCCAGATTTTTAAGAACCTTTCTTTATTCACTATTGGTTTTTTTATGATTTTCTGGCAATAGTCCATCTGGATTTGGGATGTATCTGTTTTTGAATAGAGGTTTAATGCAAACTCTGAAAAATCTCTGATCATAAAGTCAAAGATCTGTTCCAGCAGATCTTCTTCAAAATGGTCCATATTATATTTTTCAATGATCAGCTGGCCATAGGCGACCAGGGTGAACATTTCACCAAGATATAAAAGGAAATCCATGTTCTTTGCCTGGTTTTTATCCGGTGTTGCCTTTAAGAGCATTTCCTGCAACAGTTTGATCTGCTCTTTGAAAATATTAACATTTGGCAGGTCCACACTGCTGTATGCTATATTAAAATCATGGAACTGGATTTTTCCAAGGCCTCTGGTGGCTCCCTGGTTAAATAAAAATTCATCACAGGCTGCATCATCTCTTGTGTCGATTTCAGGGAACTTGCCAGGGTTGAAAAAATAATTGGCCATGAATTTGATGATGAGTGCCATGTTCACATGTACGGTTCCCTCAAGTTTTGGCAGGGCCCGAATAGCGCTTGCCGCTATTTCAAAATAAGTGTCTTTTTCAAATCCCTTTGCCGCAATCACATCCCATATCAGGTTGATCACTGTTTCGCCCTGGGTGGGAACCTTCATTTTAACCATGGGATTGTATAAAAGATATCGTCTATCATCCTTTGACGCGCTTCTAAAGTAGTCACAAGCACGCTGGGAAAACAGTTTCATGGCAGCAAGTCTTGTATAGGCATCAACAAACATCTGTTTGATGTGGGGAAAGTCCGTAACCCATTTACCATAGAGATTTCGGTTGGCAGCATGGTTCAGGCCTTCATAAAATGCATGGGTACAGATACCGATGGAAGCCCAGCCAAGGTTGAATTTTCCCACATTAATGGTATTTAATGCTGAATCCCAGGCATCCCGTCCTGTTGATAGAATGTCTTTATCTGTCACGGGATAGCCGCTTAAAGCATACTCAGCCACGTATGATTCCCATTCAACCACATTCTGAACAAGATCATAGTTTTCATGTTCAGGGTTTACGGCAAAAAATACATACTCATCGGTATCACTGTTTTTCCCAAAAGTAGATACAATACCGGCTATATTGGCATTGCCGATATAATATTTACCGCCGTCAGCCACATAGTGTCCTTCACCAAGCGGTGTTAAGGACATATCAGAGGAATAAAGATCAGCTCCATGTGTTTTTTCCGACAGACCAAAGGCAAAAATGTGGCCATCCTTCAATAATTGCGCGGTTTTGTTTTTAATGGCTTCATTGGAACTCATCCAGATGGGGCCTAAACCTAAGATAGATACCTGCCAGGTATACCAGAAGGACAGATTGTAAAATCCTAAGATTTCATTAAAATCACAGATTCTTCTGGTATCCCACCGGGCATTTTTATTGTCGATTGCATACTTTGATGGTGTGAGAAGGGTGGAAAAAATCTGGTTTTCTTTTAAAAACTCAAGAAAATCGCCGTACCATACCTTTTTAT
>QMMT01000506.1 GCA_003647385.1 Deltaproteobacteria bacterium | reverse complement strand
GTGTCGTTGGAAGCCTGCTGCTCAATCCGGTAACCAAAAGTATTAAAAAGCTTCATGACTCATCAGAACAGGCGTTGCGGGGTAACCTTGATGTCAGAACCGCCCCTATGTTAAAAAGAAACTGCTGGGATATTATGCAGTGTCACAGAGAAGAATGTCCGGCATATAAAAACTATCATCACCGGTGCTGGTATCTGGCGGGTACCCTTTGTCAAACCTGTGTTGAAGGCGAATATGCTAAAAAGATAAATTCCTGTCAGCAATGCCAGGTTTACAAGCGATGTTCAGGAGATGAAATTCAGAGCCTGGCAGAAAGTTTTGATGCCATGACCCTGTCTTTGAAAGACAATTTCTACGATTTGAGAAATGCTGAAAGTGTTTTAAATGAACAAAAAGCCCTGCTCCAGATGATATTGGATGCCATACCGGATTTTATAACCCTACAGGACCATGAGGGAAGGTATGTGTCTGTTAACAGGGCATTTTGTGAAATGCTGAATAAGCACAGTGAAGAGATCGTGGGAAGGGTAAATGATGATTTATTCCCCCTGACCCAGGCAGAAAAGTATAACCGGGAAGACAAAGACGTGCTTGAAACAAGTGTTCCCCTTGTTAAGGAAAATAGAGTGGGAGGGTCAAAAAGACCCAGGTGGCTTCATGTGGTAAAAATTCCTGTTTTGGAAACAAAAGATCAGGTTAAGGGTCTTGTATGCAGTGGCAGGGATATTACTCAGCTTAAAGTTGTCCAGGAACAGCTGACCCATGCCCAGAAAATGGAATCTATCGGACGTCTGGCTGCAGGTGTTGCCCATGAGATCAATACGCCCCTGGGTATTATCCTTGGATATGCCCAGCTTTTGCTGGAAGATGTTGAAAAAAATGGTCAGGTTTATGAAGATGTGATAACCATTGTTAAACAAACCAAAAACTGTTCCAAGATTGTTAAGGACCTATTAAATTTTTCCCGTTCCAGTCAAAGTATCATCAGTGAATTTGATGTTAATGAGGCCATTAAAGAAGTCTTAGGAGTAGTAGAGCATACATTTGGTTTGAGTCATGTTCTGGTTAAACATAAGTATCATAGAAGTTCTTTGTTAATGAAAGGGGATAAGGAGAAAATCAAACAGGTGTTTATCAATCTTCTGAACAATGCATTTGATGCCGTTAAAGAAAATGGCAGCATCTGTGTCAACACCGAACCTGGAGAAAATCAAGGCGAGATAAAAATATCTATATCAGATACGGGTCATGGCATTTCAAAAGAAAATATAAGTAAGATCTTTGAACCATTTTACACCACAAAAGCTCCTGATAAGGGCACCGGACTCGGGTTGTCCGTCACATTTGGAATTATAAAAGAGCATAACGGAACCATTAAAGTCTTTTCCCCTCCGTTATCAGGAAAAAAAGACGAACAGGGAACACAATTTGTTGTTGTGCTGCCTTCTGGATTAAATAGTGTTTGAACGAAAAAGGGAGAAATAAATGGCTACTATTCTTGCACTGGATGATGTACTGGATGCGGCCAACCTGGTTAAACGGATTCTTGAGAGAAAAGGGCATACGGTTATTCCATTTTCAGAGGAAGAAGATGCCATAGGGTTTGTGGAATCCAATGAGGTTGATCTGGCTATCCTGGATATCAAATTAAAAAAGATGAGCGGGGTTGAAGTTCTGGAAGAATTGAAAAAAAGGTCTCCGTCCATTCGGGTTATCATGCTGACAGGCTATCCCACCATTGAGACCGCCAGGGAGTGTTTAAAGCTGGGCGCCAGTGAATACTGTGTGAAACCCATTGATAAGGATGAACTGGAAGATAAGGTGGCCGAGGTCCTTAAAAAGTTACCATAAAAATTTTATAGGATCGGGGTAACCGGCTGCTTTCAAGATCTATGGATACCCGGGAGATAAGGCTGCAAAAATTTTATAAAAGATGTATTATTTATCTGTTGTCTTCTTTGTTTTGGACAACACCGACGGTTTATGCAAAAAAGCCGGAAACCATTGTCCTTTTACATGGCCTTGGCCGAACGTCACTTTCCATGTATCTTCTTAAAATACAATTGGAAAATATAGGATATACAGTGGTGTCGGAGGGCTATGCATCTACCGATGGATCGATAAAAGAACACGCTGACTGGCTGGATAAACTCATTAATGACTGCTCTCGAAAATCGGAGAAAATACATTTTGTAACCCATTCTCTGGGAGGTATTATTCTAAGATTCCATCTAAAAATAAAAAAATATCCCAATATGGGGCGGGTGGTTATGCTTTCTCCACCGAACAAGGGAAGTCAGGTTGCTGATTTTTTGAGAGACTGGAGTCTGTTTAAATTGTTAATGGGTCCAAGCGGTCAGGAAATCGGGACCGGCCCCGGAAGTATCCCCAATAAACTGGGTCCGGTTGAGTTTGAACTAGGCGTTATTACGGGTGATGTATCATTTAATCCTTTTACCTCCCTGCTGATCCCTGGTCCGGATGATGGCAAGGTCTCTGTTGAAAATGCCAGGGTAAAAGGCATGAAAGATTTTATTGTTATGCCCCATTCTCATACGTTTATCATGAATTCTCCGGAGGTGATAGATCAGGTCATCCTTTTTCTGCAAACCGGGCATTTTTTACATACCGTGAAGAAATAAAATAAGGATAGAAATAGTTAATCCATGGAAAATAAAAATTTGAAATGTTTTTTAATGATTATTTTACTGCTGTTGAATACAGGCCTGCTCAACGCGGAAACTATTACAATAGCCCACCACAAGGATTACTATCCCTTTGCATTTGTCGATAAAAATGGTGAATCAAAAGGGTTTTTAATCGACTACTGGACATTATGGGGAAAAAAAGCAAATAAGGATATTGTTCTGGTTCCATCGGATTTATCCCATG
>QMMT01000505.1 GCA_003647385.1 Deltaproteobacteria bacterium | reverse complement strand
GTACCGGGTTTATCCGCATTCGGAAAAAACTTAATGAATTAAAGACAGCGGCCTACAAAATAAGTGAGGTAGGAGATTTTTTCAGGGTCGAATTATTGGATACACGGTCAAACGACGTAGAAAACGACCCTGTAAATGGATTTGTCGACCCTGTAAAAGAGTTTAGCGACTCAGAAAAAGACGTAAGAAAAGACGTAGAAAAAAAAATCAGCCTGTCCAAAAATCAAATCCTGATTTTAAAGAGCATACAAAAAGATAGAAACCTTACCCAGGAAAATTTGTCTGAAATTGTAGGAATCACTTTGAGAAATATACAAAATAATATGAAAAAGTTAAAAGAGGTCGGCGCGTTAAAAAGAGTCGGCTCGACAAAGAGCGGGTATTGGAAAGTGCTTGTAAATCCGTCTGGAACAAATAAGAAAAAGTAGAGATTACGAAATTAGGGCTTGGTTCCAATAAAAAGGGTGACAATTCCAAATGTCATTTGTTTGAATCTGATATCTTTAAACCCGGCTTCCTTCATTAGTTTTGAAAATTCTACAGGTGTGGGGAATTTTAGTACAGAGTCGGGCAAATAAGTGTAAGCATTACTGTCTTTTGAAAAAAAAGAGCCGATCATCGGCAGGATTCTTTGGAAATATAGAAGGTACAATGAACGGAAAAATCCTTTTTCCGGCGAGGTTAATTCAAGAACGGCAAGACGGCCGCCTCTTTTTAAAGTATCAAAAAAAGCCTTGACCGCCCTTTGCCGGTCCATGATGTTCCGAATACCAAAGGCAATAAAAATTGCATCAAAAATGTGGTGTTTAAACGGAAGATTAAGTGCATCGGCATTTATGAGTTTGATATTTTTTTTTTTCTTCTTTAACAGTTTTAATTCGCCAAGCCGCAACATTCCAAAAGAAAAATCAAGCCCTAAAATTTGAGTTTGGCCTTTTAACTGAGAATTTATTTCCAAAGCCACATCACAGGTTCCGCATGCTACATCCAGGGCCCTGCTGTCTTTTTGAAGGGCGGCAGCCTTGACCATCTGGTTTCTCCATACAATGTCCTGCCGCATACTTAAAAGCCGGTTTAAAAAATCGTATCTGGGTGCAATACGGTCAAACATGTCTTTGACAAAATCAAGTTCTTTATTCATCGTTGACAACCTGGATTTCTGAGTTAATTTAAGTTATTTGCCAAGGCAGGTTGGAGAAGTATCATAATAAAAGGAAGAATACAATAGATGGTTGAGGCACAAATGACAGAAAAACGTGATTATTATGAGGTACTTGGCGTTGCCAAGGATGTTTCAAAACAGGAACTGAAAAAAGCATATCGGAAACGTGCCATTAAATTTCATCCTGATAAAAACCCGGATAATAAAGAAGCAGAAGATAAATTCAAAGAAGCATCTGAAGCCTATGAAGTGTTAAATAATGATAATAAACGCCAGATTTATGATCAATTCGGCCACAGAGGGCTTGAAGGTGCCGGTCATTCAGGTCCCAGCGGATTTGAGGATATTTTTTCAAGTTTTGGTGATATTTTTGAAGATTTTTTTGGGTTCGGTTCCGGAGGCAGTCGCGGAAACAGGGTCCACAGGGGTTCAGATCTAAGATATAATATGACCATAGATTTTATGGAAGCAGCCTTTGGGACTGAAAAAACCATTTCCATTCCAAAGCTGGAAGTTTGCAAAGAGTGCAAGGGATCAGGATGTGAAGATGGTGCAAGCCCGGAAACCTGTTCCCATTGTCATGGGTCAGGACAGTTTATTCAGAGCCAGGGCTTTTTTAAGGTAAAAAAACCACCTGTCCGTATTGTAAAGGCCAGGGGAGCATTATTTCCAACCCCTGGCGAAGCTGCAGAGGGGCCGGAAGGGTCGAGAAAACACGGAAGGTTCAGGTGAAGATTCCGGCCGGAGTGGACGTTGGATCAAAGCTTCGGCTGACCGGCGAAGGAGAGGCTTCTCCTTCCCCTGAAGGACCTTCAGGGGATCTTTATGTGGTGATCAATGTCAAATCTCATAAGTTTTTTCAACGGGATGACACCGATATTATCTGTGCCATTGATATTTCATTTATCCAGGCAGCTCTTGGAGATGAAATCAGTATTCCAACCCTTGTGGGTGAAGATAAATTGAAAATTCCAAAAGGCACCCAGTATGGGGATGTCTTCAAACTGAGAGGAGAGGGCATAGCTTCTTTGAGAACCCATCGAAGAGGGGATCAGATTATTAAAGTTATTATTAAAACACCTAGCCGGCTGAATCAAAAGCAGATAAAATTGCTAAAAGAGTTTGACAGGCTTGATTCAAATAAAATATCAAACAAACTGAAAAATCTTTTTAAAAACCTTTGAGGCATTTAAAGGACATAAATAATGTTTGAACTAAAGGTGAAAAGTCGTTTTGCAGGTGCCCATCAATTGACAATGGTGGGGGAAAAATGTGAAAATCTGCATGGTCATAACTGGCATGTAGAAGTCTGTGTTACAGGGGAAAAATTAAATTCAGCAGGGGTTCTTGCTGATTTTGGTCATATAAAAAGAGCGGTGAGGACGGTTGTTAAAGATGAACTGGATCATAAGTTTTTAAATGAGCTTGAAATGTTTGAAAAAATGCAGCCCACGTCAGAGCGTATTGCAGTCTATATTGCTCAGAGAGTCCAGGCCCTTTTAGATGAGGACCTAAAGGAAAATGTAAGGGTCTCAAAAGTCATGGCCTGGGAATCAGACAATGCCTGTGCAACTTATTTTCCTTAGCCGATTGGGTTTTTAGCTATTGCAGTTCAATAATTCGTTTTGCCGGAATGATACCGGTAGCGGCGGCTGATACAATGTTGCCTGCCACGCCCGGCCCGTCACCTGCCACATACATCCCCTTAATGGCGGTCTCAAGGTGATTGTTTGTT
>QMMT01000504.1 GCA_003647385.1 Deltaproteobacteria bacterium | reverse complement strand
TGAGAAAAAAGATCTTAATGCCGGAGCTTCCGGAGGCAACCATGGTCTTTTGCACAGTGGAGCTAGATATGTTCATTCTGATCCTGAAGCCGCCAGTGAGTGTCAAATTGAGCAGGCAATACTGAAAAAACAGGCTGCACATTGCATTGAAGAGACAGGGGGCTTGTTTGTTGCTGTTAAAGGTGATGATGAAAACTATATTCAGGATTTTCCCCAAATGTGTAAGAAATCGGGCATTGAATCCAAAGCAATCGGCCTTAAGGATGCCATGGAGATGGAGCCTGCACTGTCAAAGGATATAATTGCTGCCTATCAAGTCAATGATGCATCAATAAACCCTTTTAAACTGTCCATTGAAAATATGAACAATGCAGTTTCTTTAGAATCTTCCTACCTGACTCATACAAAAATCGAAAGTTTTAAGATAGAGAACAACAAAATTATTTATGCTGTGGCGCGTAATAAAACAGGTGGAAAAACCATTAAAATAAGGGCAAAAACCTATGTAAACGCCTCGGGCGCATGGGCAAAAAATATTGCTTCCATGGCTGGAATCAATATTAATATGGTATTTTCCATGGGAAGCCTTCTTGTTACAAGCCAAAGAATTACGAGAAGAGTTATTAACAGATTAAGGATGCCCACTGACGGAGATATACTAGTACCAGGAGGTGTTGTCTCAATTCTTGGAACTACTTCCATAAGGGTGGAAGATCCAGACAAAATATATCCTGCTGTTGATGAGGTTGACCATATTATAGAACAGGGCGGACAGATGATTCCTATACTCAAAGAGAGCAGATATATCAGAGCATATTCAGGTATTCGCCCTCTGGTCAGCATGGGAGGTGATGATAATGACAGAGAGGTAAGCCGAGGTTTTACACTGCTTGACCATGAAAAAAATGGAGTTGATAATTTTATAACAATAACAGGAGGCAAATTATCTACATACAGATTAATGGCAGAAAAGACATCTGATATTGTATGCAAAAAGCATGGTATTACTCAAACCTGTAAGACAAAAACAACACCATTACCCTCCACCCATGATGGTGAGTGGTCAGAGCCAGGTGTGTTTATAGCTGATTCCATTGATTCAAAAACACTCCATGATTCTTATCTTTGTGAATGTGAAATGGTGCCTGAAAAAGCTATAAACAGAGTGATTGATTCAATCAAAAAAAATGGAGGTCATCCAAATCTTGAGTCTATTGCCGTGAGAACCAGAATTGGTAAAGGAACATGCCAGGGTACCTATTGCAGTGTAAGACTGCTTGCGCACCTTTGTGATCATAAAGATTTTAAAGCTGCAGATGGTCTGAATGATTTAAAACTTTTTCTAAATGAAAGATGGAAAGGAGAGCATTCCCTTTTATGGGACCAGACCCTTGTGCACTCTTCTTTAAAAGAGATGATACATTGCGGATTGTTCTGCCTTGAGCTGGATGAACAATAGTTATGGAAAAAAAAATATTACATGTGATGTGTTAATAATCGGTGCTGGTTTTGCCGGTATGGCCGCCTGTGCCAGAGCATCTGAGCTTGGGTTAAAAACCATAATGGCAGGCAATTCATCCCAGCTATATTTTGCAAGCGGCCTGTTTGATTTGCTTGGTGTCTATCCCCTTGACCCTGGCACCCTATTAACAAATCCTGAAACAGGACTTGATTTGCTGAAAAAAGAGATGCCTGATCATCCATATTCAAAAACCGGCTTCAAACCTATATTAAAAAGTTTTGATTTTATAATTGATTATCTAAGATCAGCCGGACTTGAATATGAGACTTCAAAAGGCAGAAATATTTCTGTTCTCACAGCTGCCGGAACATTTAAACCAACTTTTTCGGTTCCTGAAACCATAAAAAAATGTCAAATGATTAAAAAAAGTAAAAATCTTTTAATAATTGATTTTAAAGGTTTAACCGGCTTTAGTGCAGGACAGATTGCAGCACAATTAAAAGAAAAGCTTAACAGCGTTCATACTTTAAGTATTGAACTTGTCCCTGATAAAACTGTTTTGCACCCCATGCATCTGGCTTCCATGTTTGAAAATGATATCTTCCTTGAAAAAATTGCAAAAAAGATTTCCAACTGTGATTGTAAAGCTGATCTTCTCGGTATGCCGGCAGTTTGTGGAATCAATAAAAGCTTAAATATTCTTACAAAACTTGAAAAGATGACAAACCTGGATATTTTTGAAATCCCAATGATGCCGCCTTCCATTCCAGGGTTAAGATTAAAAAATGCCTTTGAAAGACAATTTGCAAAACAATTTAACAAAACGAGAATCCAATTTTTAAGTCAGGCAGAAATTAAATCCGAAATTATAAATGAGAATGAATTTATTTTAAGTGCTGTTAATCAAAATATGGAAACAAGAATAAAAGCAGAATGTGTGGTACTTGCATCTGGAAGATTTCAAAGCGGCGGGCTTTATGCACATCGAAAAAAAATTCTTGAACCTGTCTTCAATCTGCCTGTACATCAACCAGCGCATAGGAATCTATGGCACCACAGGAATCTATTTGAAAAGCAGGGACATCTTATTAACACCTCTGGTATTGAAACAGACAATGTGTTCAGACCTGTTAATACTGATGGTTCAATATTTCATAAAAACCTTTATGCAGCAGGAGCAATTCTTGCCCACAATGACTGGGCAAGGCTTAAATCAGGTTCAGGAGTATCTGCTTTAAGTGCTTTTACAGCAGTTAATGATTTTTATAACAGCCACAGGCCATCTGCTGACAACTCAAATGATGGAAAATCTGTTTAATTTTGAATTATGTTTGATATATCTCTAAATATTTCACTGAGTCTTGCCCTGGAAGGAATTTTATTACAAATTTTTAAATTTAATAAAACCAGTTCAGCAAGGCACAAATTAAAAAAG
>QMMT01000503.1 GCA_003647385.1 Deltaproteobacteria bacterium | reverse complement strand
CTTGCAGGAGTCAGTAGAAGAAAAAAATAGTATTTATTATATAATTCGGATGAATTTTAAAAGCAGGGTCAGAAATGACTCTGCTTTTTTATTGTCCGTTCCACTTACTAATATAATTTCGTTCAACCTGGGTATGCAAAAAAGTGAAGGGCTCGGTAATAAGTCCAACCCTTATAGAAGAGATTAAAGACAGGCAAACATTAACGGTTGTTTTCAAAGCCAGGGCTTCTCAGGAGGTTCCGGCTTTCAATGTTTGTTTTTAATGTGTAGTGATTTTACTACATATTCACTAAATTTGGCTTGAGACAGCCTGTTCTGTGAATCATACCACACAAGGTCTTTTTGCGTATGGTTTTCCATACATATGGATAGAGACCTGTTTTTCACACATATACGGATAGTTATACTGTGATGAGTGATAAAAGCCGGAGGATTTTCCATACACCTATAAACTTATTTTGTTTTCCATCTACCTCTGCACCTGGCTTGTTAAAATTTTTCAACCAGTGCATGATACCTGATGTGCCAGAAATTACTCTTGACTGTAAACCAGAGACATTAAATCTTAAATCCAGGGGAAGGAATCTATAAAGAAAGAGGACAAAAAACAACGCAAGAGGGATCAATCTATCGAAGAAGCTAGAAATTTTGAATATGAATAAAGAGCTTGAATAAAGGCTTTACAGTGATTGTGACATTCTCTTTGTACGGCCTTTTGTTTTTATATGGTTTATAAATAGCTTCTTGCACCGATGTAGTGCTTTTTGAAATATGGGTTGTTCATGTATCCATAGGTGACCTGCCGTCCTTTGCCGGGTGCATGGACAAAAACACCATCACCAATGTAAATCCCTGCATGAAGGGCTTTATTCTCTTTTGGATTTTTAAAAAAGACAAGATCTGCTTGCTGTAAGTTTTTTTTTGATAAAAAATTTCCACTATCAAATTGTGCTTTTGCCGTTCTGGGGACAATGATATCGGCCTTTTGATGGGTGTAGACGATGAGTCCGCTGCAGTCAAAACCGGTTTTGGGAGATTGTCCACCCCATGTGTAAGGAACCCCAAGACTTGCGATGGCATTATGTACGATGATTTTTCTTTGATCCACAGATTTGGATTTATTGTGTTGTGATTCAGGTCGTAGAAGAGGAATGTTACGTTTATGGGTGACTTTTTGATGCGTGGAGCATGAAACCAGCATCAGTGTCACTATTATGAATGTGACCGGGAATATAAATTGTTTTGTAGATCTGTTCATTGATCGTTTTCTTAAGGGTTGCGGGTTTTTATTGGCTACTGCGTTTGTATAGGTTGTGTAAGAGAAATCTCTCCTTTTCTTGTCACCCTGATCATTGGATGTAACGATCCGGCATCAAGCTTTGCATTAAGGCTGTATGAGATTTTTTCTTTTGTCTGGGTACGGATCAGGTCTGTAAAAAAACCAATGCTGGAAAAAAGATCAACCGAGGCAGTCAAGAGTACATCGCCCTCTCCATAGGCTTCTATCAAAGGAAGTTGATTGGAGACACCTGTCATGATTTTGTGCCCTTCAAGCGAAATAGTATAGGAGACACCTTTTAAATCCAGTGGTGAACGGTTGGGATTAACAATATGAAGACCAATTTGAAATTGGGGTATCAGACCCTGGGTTGGAATTGCTTCAAACGAGGTAATGCTGACAATTGGTGTCTCATATCCGGGTTGAAGCGTTGCACACCCTGAAACAAAAAGAATAAGAAATAAAAGCAGACCACGGCCGGTTTTTTTTGTCATTGTGTTTATCCTAGAAGGTCAACAATAGATCCAATGGTTTCTTCATACGTTTTGATAACTTTGGCGTTGGCCTTGAACCCCTGTTCAATCATGATTTGATTGACGAGTTCTTCAGCGATATCAGTGTTGGACAGCTCTTTTAATTCACCGGTTTCACTTAAAGGGTCTTCTACAAGCGGGCCCGGGGTATTAATTTTTGTGATCGTGGTTTCAACCTGACCGTTTTGACCTTCAGTGATAATGGCCCGGCTTTTCTTGAAATCATCGGAAAATGCGTTTGCAACATTATTGGCACTGACCGCCATTTGTTTTGAAAAAGCCTGTAAGGCAGATACATTACTTTGAATTGATGCAACCATAAAATTGACTCCTGAAATAAGTTCTTTAAAAGAGTTTGTTGCAATAACCGTGCTAAAAAGGTATTGAAAATAAAAAGTAGAATAAATCCCTTTGTTTTAGCGTGTTACAATTAAGTAAAAAAAATATTGTTTCGTTTAAAGTTCCATCAATTTTACTTTTTTATACATTTAAATTAACAAAAAACGGCATAAATTACAAATTGTGTTTTAAATAATAATACCACAAGGGAGGAGAATGATGTTTTCCATTGATAAGACGGTTATGCTGCTGATTGATGTGCAGGGGCAGCTTGCCCAGTTGATGTATGAGAAAGAAAAGTTTTTTAAATCACTTGGGATATTAATTCAGGGTATGCAGACACTGGAAATACCCATTATCTGGATGGAACAGATACCCAAAAATCTGGGGCCAACCAGTGAAGAGATTTCAAAATACATGACAGGCGAACAGCCCATTGATAAATTTTCATTCTCCTGCTGCGGCGAACCTCGATTTATGGAAAAATTTAAAAAAGCCGGGAGAACCCAGGTGCTTTTGACGGGAATCGAAACCCATATCTGCGTTTTTCAAACAGGATATGACCTTATTCATCAAGGCTGCGAGGTGCAGGTGGTGTCTGATTGTGTCTCGTCCAGGACCAAAGAGAATAAAGACATTGGTATTCAAAGAATCGTCCAGTCAGGTGGTCAGGTGACCTGTGTGGAAATGGCATTTTTTGAACTAATGCGGGCGGCACAGGGGACTCAATTTAAGCAGATCGTCAGATT
>QMMT01000502.1 GCA_003647385.1 Deltaproteobacteria bacterium | reverse complement strand
CCCATACACTGGTTTTTGCTTTTTGGGCATGAAATGATTGAAAATATTTGATTTTTGATCAAGCCCGGGGTATTTCTTTATTACAATGTTTGCAAAGCGTTGCTCTTTTTTTTATAATTTCAGCGCAATAGGGGCATTCACGGGTATAATGTCTTTCGTGGAGCTGCTCTATGGCTTTTTTTACCCCTTCCTGGAGAACCGGGGTGGGGAATTTATGATTGACTAAATGCTCTGCTGCCTCAGTATCGCCTAGTTCCCCAACCATTTCGGCCGCCTTGAGTCGTGCTTTTGGCGGAATCTTGGGATCAAGACAGATCTTTAAAATCTCATCCCAGTCCTTTGACATATAATAATCGGTTAACACCGAGAATGTCTGTTTTAAAAGTTCTTTTTTGGCTTCTTCCCGGATCAGGGCTTCATCATCCAGTTTTCCACCCGTACCACCCACGGGACTGAATACAGGCATATACTCAAAATTTTTTCGTCCCGGTTCAACATAACACCTATAGGATGCAGGAGCTTCCATGGTTTCCTGAAGATGCTCCCAGCCCTTTTTATAGCTTGGGCATTCATCATTAAAACAGACAAACATGTATGGAGTACCCCAGCCAAGTCCATCACTAAAATTAAAGGGAGGGACCTCCCATAATGTCATCTCGACATCACAGTGCGGACATTTGGGTTTGTCCATTTTTATACATTTTTCAAGAAGCTCTTCTTTTGTTTCAAATGTCATTATATCCATCTCCCTTGGTAGACTTTCTTATTCAGTCCCCCAAAATAAGCATACAGTTTGATATGTCAAACTGTATGCTTTGCATCCTAAAAAAGGCTGCGGCCTTTATTGCTTATTTGCGATATTACTCGATGACGGCAAGCACATCGTCTTTGGCAACAGAATCTCCACTATTATAATTCACAGCCTGGATCACACCGCTTGTGGGTGCCGGCAATGCATTCTCCATTTTCATGGCTTCAATGACGACAACCGTTTCACCTTCATTCACCGAATCCCCCACATTCTTTTCATATTTAATCACCATGCCCGGCATGGGTGCTTTTACCGGTGTTCCAGCTGATGCAGCAGGTGCGGCTTCTTGTTTTGGTTCTTCTTTGACCGCAGGCGCAGGTTTAGAAGCTGTGGGAGCCGGGGCTGGCGCTACTGGAGCGGCGACCGGGGCCACAGGTGCAACAGGAGCCTGGGCTGGAGCGGCAGCGGCAGCGTATGTAATGACAGGAGCACCGCCTACTTCATCAACCCCTACTTCAAAATATTCATCCTCTACAAAAACATTAAAGGTACGGGCATATTCGCTCTTTTCAGGCATATCTTCTGCCTTGAATTTTTCAACCAAAAGGCCTTTTTTCGCTTTGTCAATCATCTGGGTCTGTTTTTCCACATCTTCAAGCGTAATGGGTTTTACACTTTCAGGCACCTGTTCCTTGCCATATTTCTGCATGAGATATTTCTTGCCGGTAACAGGAAAAAGAGCATATACGATGAGATCTTCATCATCCACAGCAAGATCTCCGATCTCTTTTTTTGCCTTTTCAAGTTCCGGTTCAAGCACTTCTGCGGGTCGGCAGGTGATGGGATCTTCCCCTCTATCATATCCTTTAAGTGCTTTTTTCTGTACTTCAGGATCAATGGGGATGCTTGTTTTACCATAAAGTCCGTAGCAAAGATCCTTGACCTGGGCGGTGACCATTTTATAGCGTTCCTCGGGTGTATCGAACAGAACATTGTTCACCGTCTGGATACCGACAATCTGGCTTGTCGGTGTCACCAAAGGAACCTGACCCAGTTCTTTTCTGACCTTTGGAAGCTGTTTGTAGACTTCGTCAAGTTTATCCAGGGCATCCATTTCCTTTAACTGGTTCACAAGGTTGGACAGCATGCCGCCGGGTGTCTGGTGAAGCAGAACATTGATATCAATAACAGACACTTTGGTATCATCTAAGAGATGCTTGTATTTCGGCATGACTTCCTTTTCCAGAATCTCATTGATGTCCGCCAGGGCATTGATATCAAAACCTGTATCCCTGTTGGTACCGAGAAGTGACATGACAAAGGGTTCTACCGCTGCATGGGATGTCCTGTAAGCATAAGGGGTCATACAGGTATCAATGATATCGACTCCTGCCTCAATGGCCTTAAAATGGGTCATGGGCGACATGCCGGAAGTAGAATGACTGTGAAGATGAATCAATGGCTTAACATTATCTTTTAAGGCTTTGATCAGTTTATACGCGTCATAAGGAGCGATAAGCCCTGCCATATCCTTTATGCAGATACTGTCTGCTCCCATATCTTCAAGTTCTTTTGCTTTTTTGATATAATACTCAAGGTTATACACATCTCCGCCGATTCTGGCTTCGGTCAAAGAATAACAGATGCATCCCTGGAAATGCGCACCGCATTCCTTGATCACCGGGACAACGGTTTCAAAATTTCTGAAATCATTTAAAGCGTCAAAGGTTCTGAAAACCTCCATCCCATTATCAACGGTCTTTTTTACAAACAGCTTTGCCACATCATCTGCATAATTTCGGTATCCCACAAGATTCTGTCCTCTTAAGAGCATAGAAAACGGTGTCTTTTTAAAATATCTTTTCAGGGTCCGCAGGCGTTCCCAGGGATCTTCGCCCAGAAAACGATGCATGACATCAAAGGTTGCACCGCCCCAGACTTCAACAGCCCAGAAGCCGATCTCATCCATTCTTTCTGCAACAGGGATCATATCTTCTGTTCTTCCCCTTGTGGCAAAAAGAGACTGGTGACCATCCCGCAGGGATACATCCTCAATCATCAATTTATGTTTAGCCTCGGGTCTGTCTTTGCCATACTTCATCTCAGTCATTTCAATCTGGCTGTGCTCACTCATTTATTTTCTCCTGAAT
>QMMT01000501.1 GCA_003647385.1 Deltaproteobacteria bacterium | reverse complement strand
GGATGGAAGGATTCAAAGGGAAGAATCTGGTTTTGCGGACGCAAAAGCCACAGGGTTATCACAAAAAACGAAACACTTTTCACCATCCCGGTTGAAGCCATCTTCAATAATCATGAAAAGGTCTTCAGAAGTGCTCTTGCAGGAGTGGGACCCAAACACATGCAGACACCGGTTATGTTTATCGAGCCTTTATCAAAGATAAACAACAAAAAAGCCTTTATCAAAGAACTATTGACCCTGGCAAAATCAAACCCATTAACCGCCGGTATTGAACATATCTTTATTGAAAAGGCATTTCCGGTGGATATCCGGCACAACTCAAAAATATTCAGGGAGAAACTTGCTGGCATAGCAAGAAGAAAACTTAAATTTTAATCAATCCGGCAGCAGGTCATAGAAGTACATCATTGCATCCGACCGGGTAATAATACCGATGATTTTATCATCTTTGATAACAGGGATACGACCGATATCATGTTTTATCATCAATTTGGCCGCTTCCATAGCACTTCTGTCATGATGTATAGTCACAACATTCCGGGTCATAAATGCTTTTACAGGAGATTGCATCTGTTTTGATTTTCTGACTTTCTTGAAATCCCGCCGGGAAATCACTCCAACAATATTTTCATCTTTATCCTCAACTGGCACACCTGTACACCCCAGGTCTCTTAAAATCATAGCCACTTCTTCAACCATTGTATCCTCAGTCACAGTAACCACCGGATACGACATGATATCCGACAGCATCACAGAAGAATGCTGATTTCCTGAAATAAGTTCAAACAACATTTTTTCAATTATATCCGGATTAACATCTTTTAACAGGGCAGATCCGGCTCCGGGGTGACCGCCGCCGCCTACGCTTCGCATTAACAGGCCTATATTGATTTCATCTATATTACTTCTGCCGATGACCATACACTTATTTCGTTCGCCATCTTTAAAAATTCCAAATGCAGCATCCACATTAACAATCTCCCGGTACATCTGAAGGACCATGGCAAGATTCTGAATTCGCCCTTCCACCTCCATTTTGGCAATACTGATAGTGAACCCGGACACTTCGGTTCTTTTTGCCTTCTGTATCATATGAAAGAGGATATCTTTCTGTTTTTTGCCGTATGCCTGCCGTAAAAAAGTAGAAAGAATATGCAGGTCTGCCTTTCTATCAAGAAGAAAACCGGCGGCATAGGCATCTTCCGGAAGCGTCGACGGAAATGTCATATTGCCGGTATCTTCATACAACCCCATCAAAAAAAGTGTGGCCTGGATCGGGGTGATCAGCTTTCTTTGTTTTTCAATTTCTTTTACCAGCAGGGTAACCGCAGCTCCTGTCTCACGGATATTTTTCCGCTTGGTTTCAATATCACCTTCAGAATGATGGTCCCAGACAATAATCTCAAGATCCTGTCTGTCTTTTAACCGCTCCATACCTTCCAGGCGATTCCATGAATGTGTATCCACAACAACAAGGGTTGTCACCTGATCAAAAACAATATCTTTAGGTGAGTAAAGATTAAACAGATCTTTATGAATAGCCAGAAATGTTTTTAAATTTGCATTAATTGAGGTGGGTAAAACTGCCTTGGCTTCAGGATAAAGCAAGCTTGCTGCTACCAGGGATGCCAATGCATCAAAATCCGATCCTTTATGGGTAGTGATGATGATCATATGCCCCTCTTTTTTTAGTGATATGATTTTGAGTATAATCATACTGGATATTTATTCAATGATTAATTGAAATACGTGGACTGAAAATAAAAGATTTGTTACAGTCAATAAAATCTTCAGGAGGGTTGAAATTTGGCACATCACACCAATAAATCCGGCTATACCCGGCTGGTAAATCGCTTAAACCAATTTCCACAGGGTGCCCCCCCTTCTATGCTGCTGGACAAAATTTTGGCCCTGTTGTTTTCGGAATCCGAGGCCCACCTGGTTTCCTTGCTCCCCATCAAACCTTTTACTGCTGACAAAGCTGCTAAAATATGGAAAATGAGCTTATCCAAAGCCGGAAAAATTCTGGATCAGCTTGCGTCCCGGGCCATCCTTGTGGACATTGATCAAGATGGTAAAACTCACTATGCCCTGCCCCCGCCCATGGCCGGTTTTTTTGAATTCTCCATGATGCGGGTACGGCATGATATTGACCAAAAGGTCTTAAGTGAGTTGTTCTACCAGTACCTGAACGTGGAAGAAGATTTTATAAAAGATCTGTTTACTCTGGGTGATACTCAGTTAGGCCGCGTATTTGTTCATGAACCCGTACTGTCCAATGACAATGCAATCCATGTTCTGGATTACGAGCGAGCATCACAGGTAATCAAAACAGCATCCCACAGGGGTATAGGCACCTGTTACTGCCGCCATAAAATGGTTCACATGGGCAAAGCCTGCAACAGCCCAATGGAAATCTGCATGACATTTAACACCACAGCCAGATCCCTGATTAAATACGGACATGCCCGGACGGTTGACGTTGCTGAAGGACTGGATCTTCTTGAGCAGGCATATGAATCAAATCTGGTCCAGTTCGGCGAAAATGTGAGGAATCGGGTAAATTTTATCTGTAACTGCTGCGGATGCTGTTGTGAAGCCATGATTGCAGCTCGCAGATTTGCTATATTCAATCCGATACACACCTCTAATTTTATCCCAAAAATCAATGGCGACACCTGCACTGGCTGCGGCAAATGTGTCAGTATTTGTCCGGTAGAAGCCATGACCCTGGTATCAGCCAATGATCCCAAACATCCAAAAAAGCAAAAAGCACGCCTTAATCAAGATATATGTCTTGGTTGCGGTCTGTGTATCCGGGCATGCCTGGAAGACAGCCTTAAATTAAAGCCTTCGCCTCAAAGAGTCATCACTCCTTTGAACGGCACGCACAGAGCCGTAG
>QMMT01000500.1 GCA_003647385.1 Deltaproteobacteria bacterium | reverse complement strand
CATGAAGGAGTATTTCCAAACACCCTATATGTATGATGAGTATAAATCAAGACATAAGGATTTAGGCATGATGATGTTAGTTATTGGCCTATTGATCATGATTGCAAAGTGTTTTCTAGGGATATAAGGAAAAGGGGGTGAGGAGATGATTGATGTGATTAAATCAAGAGAAAACGGGAAAGATCGTAATATTCAGTTAATTATTGAAACCCATTCTGAACATTTTTTAAAACGTATCCAAAGGCGTATAGCAGAAGATAAAGTATCAGAAAAAGACATATCAGCATATTTTGCGAAAGTGGATCAAACACCTGCAAAGTTAGAGCCGTTGGAACTTGATCTTTTTGGGAATATTCGTAATTGGCCAAAGAATTTTTTCGGGGATGAAATGGGGGATGTAACAGCACATGCCAAGGCAGCAATGGAAAAAAGAGCCAGGGAAATAAAAATCCGTAAAGAGGCTGATAATGGGTAAACATACTTTTTCTCGATTTGTAGTTGATACCAATGTTCCCAAAAACGCCAATCTCGCTTCCGACCCAGGTTCTATTCCAGATGAACTTGTTATTTGTGTTCAGGAATGCGTAAATTCAATAGAAAAAATCATGAAAACTGGTGGGCTGGTTCTGGATTCTAAAAATGAAATCTTTGATGAGTATCGAGGACAGCTTGCAATGAAAGGTCAACCTGGTGTAGGAGATAGATTTTTAAAATGGCTTCATTATAATCAATATAGCTTCCCTGATTCTGATCGAGTTAACATTACAAAGAATGGAGATACTTATGATGAATTCCCGGACCATACAGATCTTATTGCATTTGATATATCAGATAGAAAATTTGTTGCTGTGGCAAACGCTCATCCAGATAAACCACCGATTTTAGAAGCGACTGACAGCAAATGGTGGGGGTGGAGAAATGCCCTTAAAGAAGCCACAATCTCAGTAAAATTTATTTGTCCTGATTATATTAAAACCAAATATCACGACAAGATGAAAAAATGAGCTTTTGAATACAAAAACTGACGGATAAATATGGATGATAAAGAACTATTAAAACTTCTCAAGGCACATGAATGGAATGATGTTGAGTTTAAACAAGCAAGACAAGCCATACCAAAAAATGCCTATGAAACTGTTTCAGCCTTTGCCAATACTGAGGGTGGACATCTTGTATTTGGTGTAAAAAAAGAGGGTTCAAATTTTAATATTGTTGGCGTTCTGGATGTAGACAAGATGCAGAATGAATTTCTATCTGCATTGCGCCAAGAAAATAAAATCAGCCAGATTATTGACGTGAAAGAAGAGCTACGTTCGTTTGATGAAAAAGATTTACTTATATTTTTTGTTCCGGAAGTTTCTCGCTTTAAAAAACCAGTATATCTCAATGGGGATATACGACGAAGTTTTTTGAGGAAAGGGGCTTGTGATGTAAAATGTTCCCATGATGAAATGCAGCGTCTATTAAGGGATGCTTCAAGCGAGCGTTATGACAGCGAGACTCTTACCGAAATATCTGCAGATAAATTTTATGATGAAGGAACGGTTAACTGGTATCGAAAATATTTTAACCTGCAGCAGCCTGGCCGGCATGAAACGCTTTCAGATAAAGATTTTTTATTGGAATGGGGCTTTACAAAAGAAATAAAGGAAGAGTTGTCACCAACACGGGCAGCTGTTCTTTTATTTGGTAAAGGACGGTATGTTCGTCAAATCCTTCCAAGAGCTGTTGTTGATTATCAGAGAATTGATTTCAAATATAGTGACTGGATGCCTGAAAAGCGTTGGGATGACAGGCTTGTCTTTGAAGAGAATATCATTCAAACATGGCTGGGGTTAGTTGAAAAGTATATACGTCTTGCTGAAAGTTCCTTTTCCATTGATTCAAGAACTTTAAGACGAAATGATGATCCTCCGGATTATATCTCATTCCGGGAAGCTGCTATAAATCTGCTTATTCATCAGGATTATGGAGATCATTCAAGAAAACCGGTAATAAAATTTTTCAGAGATAAAATTATTTTCTGGAATCCTGGGGACGCCTTTGCCTCAGAGGCAGAGCTTCTTGAAGCCAGTGAGAAAGAAGTCCGTAACCCTGCTATTGTGAATGCATTCAGACGTATTGGTCTCAGTGATCAGGCAGGCACTGGTATTCGTTCCATTTTTAATAATTGGGTTTATTTAGGCAACACCCCTCCGGAAGTTTTAAATAATAAATTTGCAAAAACTTTTGAACTATCCTTGTTAAAAGAAAAACTTTTGTCAGAAGAGCAGATTCTTTTCCAGTCTTCCATTGGTGTACATTTATCACCAGAACATGCATTAGTTTTTGCATATGCCTGCAAACACGATAGGTTAACATTTACTGATATTAAAGCCATTACAGGAAAAACAAGATCTGAATGTCGGGAAATAGGAGATCACTTAGTCGTTCAGGTATTACTGCAAAAGGTAGATGACACAAGCTATGAAGTTACTGAGCATCTTAAAACACATTTTGTCAAATCTCAAACTGCTTCAGTATCAGGGGATAGTGACCAAGTTGATGTTGATGTAAATACAGACTTACCCACTCCAAGTGACCAAGTCGATAATAAAATCAAACCAGACTTAGTCACAGCTATAACTCAAACAATAAAACTTTCAGATAAGCAGCGTACTATATTAAAAAAATGTGAAGCTCCACGTAGTATGGCAGAGCTGCAAGAGCTGCTTAGTTACAGTAATCGAAGTTATTTTAAAAAGAAAATTGTTAATCCATTAATTGAGTCCGGTTTAGTTCAAATGACCAAGCCGGAAAAGCCAAATGCAAGCAATCAGAAATATGTGACAACGGCAAATGGTTCACGACTTGTTCAGTCATGGAGGGATGATAAGTGACTAAGTATGGATATATATAATAT
>QMMT01000499.1 GCA_003647385.1 Deltaproteobacteria bacterium | reverse complement strand
CTGGCACGAAAATCGCATATATTTCAATAAAATTCTTCAATCATTTTGTAGATAGTTTAAAACCAAAGCTATTTGATATTAGAATTAAAACTATTCAAGGAGGATATTGACTATATGAATGATTTTTTACAAAGCCTTCGTAACGGCAAAACAGAGAATCAACGTATACCGATGACGCGAAAAACATATCATAATGTTTATCATCAAACAAACCCGAGGTTTCATCCCAATAATGGTTATCCGAGCAATGGTAACCTGTCTATGAAAAGATCGTCCACGCACAATCAGAGCAGGAATCAGATATTAAAAGATGAGGCAGCACCATCCGTGCTGATACAAGCACTTGATACCTTAAACAGCCACATAGAAATTTTGTCAAAGAATCAGGACTATCTGGTCAGTGCTCAGGAAAGAACTGCAGATATGTTAGAACGTCAGGCCATAGCCATGGAGAGAATTGTAGATCATCTAAATATTTTTCCAAAACAATCTTCATCTCTACGTATATTGAAAAAACAGTCTGGGACTGCCAATAAAACTGACACTACGATAGCAGATCCTGTCGAAGATTTGACACCCGACAAACCGGTTGTCCTGAAAAGAAAAAAAAATGTAAAGAAAAACGATGCTAAAGAAAACTCAAGTATCACCAAACGCCTTGGGCGTGATGAAATCATGGGTATTATCCATCAAATGCGTAAAGAGGGTGCCATATTTGATCAAATTGCCAAGCGTTTAATTGCATTAGGACAGCCAACATTTTCCGGACGTGGAGAATGGCATGCTCAAACTATTCACAGGCTTTGCAGCAGATAAGAAAAAATTTCTTTAATATTTTTGAAAGGTATTATCCGGACAAATCCAGCCGTCCCTGCCACATTGTTGCATCTTCTCTTTCGGCTTGACTTTCTGGCAGAAATCGAATAGTCAAATCATAATATTTTGTATTGTGGGATTGGGCGAACAGACATTCAAGGAGTGTGGTATATCCAAATATAATCAGGAGGGAATGAATCGATGAAATTTGACAGGCTGACTTTGTTACTATTATTGTTGGTTTTATTTGTTTTTTTAGCACCTGCTGCTGCCAAAGACCACTCTGAAGAAAAGATCCATAAAACACATGAAGCTGTCGAGCATTCCGACGCCGCGCAAGGTCACGGAAACGATGCAGGCGCACATGGGCATGCAAATTTGGGCGAGACACTGCCGCTGTACAGCTGTATTCCCTTTGCATGTATGCTGTTATCCATTGCTTTACTACCGCTCATTGCCGGTAATATCTGGCACCATCATTTTGGTAAGATTTCCGCATTCTGGGCAGCCAGCCTTGCCCTGCCGTTTCTCTATGCATATAAGGGTATTGCCGTTTATGAGATCCTTCACATTATTCTGGCAGACTATGTCCCTTTTATCATCCTGTTATGGGCGTTGTTTACTATTTCCGGCGGTATTCTGCTTAAGGGGGACTTAAGAGGAACGCCTGTTGTCAACACAATCATTATATTAATTGGTACCATACTAGCCTCCTGGATGGGTACAACAGGGGCTGCCATGCTCATGATTCGGCCATTTTTACGGGCAAATGATTATCGAAAGAATAAAACATTCATGGTGGTCTTTTTTATTTTCCTGGTTGCCAATATTGGTGGTGCACTGACACCACTGGGTGATCCACCTTTGTTTTTGGGCTTTCTCCATGGGGTCAGCTTTTTCTGGACCTTTAAAATTATGCCGCATATGTTGCTGGCTTCCATTATCCTGCTGGTAGTTTATTTTTTCCTTGACACGTATCATTATAAAAAAGAAGGAGCAAAAGCCCCGGATGATGGAGAAAAAAAGCCGTTACGGCTGGTGGGAACCTATAATTTTATTTTTCTTGCCGGAGTAGTGGGATCGGTTTTAATGAGTGGCATTGTGGATTTGGGCGAAGTGTCAACTTTCGGTGTTCACAGGGCAGTTCAGGATTGGTTAAGAGACGGGCTTCTCATTGTTTTGGGAATCGGCTCTCTTATGGCGACACCAAAGGTTCTTCGGGAGGAAAATGAATTTTCCTGGTTCCCGATAATAGAAGTCGCCTATCTGTTTATCGGCATTTTTATTACCATGATCCCTTGCCTGTTACTGCTTAAAGCAGGACCGAACGGAGCGTTTGCATTTCTTATCAATGCAGTAAAAGAGCCTGTTCATTATTTTTGGGTGACTGGGATGTTGTCGGCTTTTCTGGATAATGCCCCAACCTACCTGACCTTTTTTAATACCGCCCTTGGCAGCTTTTATTCCGGTATGGCGGAAAGCAGTTCAGTCCCCTTATTAATGACGGAAAAAGCAATTTATTTACAGGCCATTTCAACGGGAGCAGTTTTCTTTGGAGCCTGTAGCTATATTGGCAATGCACCTAATTTTATGGTTCGGTCCATCGCCACTGAGGCGGGAACTGAGATGCCAAGCTTTTTTGGATATATTCTAAAGTATTCTTTAGTCTTTTTAATTCCAACCTTTATTATTGTAAGCCTTATTTTCTTTTAATATAATGGGTTTAAGAAGTTAACACCTTGAATGGGAGTTGCACAGCCAATGAATATCGATCTTAAAGGATTAAAAATAGCCATCATAGGTGGTAACAGCCCCTGTAAAGAAATTCTTGAAATCCTAATGGGGCCCGGATTAAAAGAATTGGAGATTGAAATTCTGATGGTTGCGGATACGTTGACACAGGTTGAAGGGATCAAATATGCCCAAAAGAAGGGTGTGCTTACAACGATTGATTATCAAGAAGTTTGCGCCCTTTCAGGGATTGATATTATTTTAAAATTAAAAAATGATGAGATATTGAGCTGCATACTGGATAAGGTGAATACAGAGCATGTCAGCATTATTGATCTTGATGCATACAGGGCCAGGT
>QMMT01000498.1 GCA_003647385.1 Deltaproteobacteria bacterium | reverse complement strand
GTATGGGGCAGATACTGCCCTGCACGAGCCTGATTTAAAAGATTGTCATTGATCTGAGTATGATCGGCAACTTTTTTTCCAAGTCTTGATTGTTCTATATCAATATAGAGACGTTGAAAGACTTGATTAATATCAGGATCTTTTTTTAAAAGTCTGTGGGAGTAATCCCTCTCATCGTCGACATTGACAACAATTCTGGTATATTCCGGATTGGACCAGAATCGAAGATCTGTAATCGTAGTGTCCCCTGAGGGGATCTTTTTTGAGATGGAAGGTTTTATGTCAAGTGGTTTTTGATAGACGGTTTCAACGGGTTTGGTTTGTTTTTTATGATTGGTTTTCTGGCGTTTATTAAATTTTCTGATAAGCACATCATTTTTGGTCAATCTTTTTTTTGACGTAAGATGTTTAATCTTTTTTGCATAAGAACCCGGGTGGACATTTATGGACTTGAGTAAATATTTAGCACGGCTTGCATAAGCGCTTTTAGGATATTTATTTCTAAGCCTTGCAAGAAGATCTGCAGCCTGATTTTTATAGATTTTTTTACCGGATAATTTAGAAAGTGTTATATAAAGCTGGGCTGCTTTATACATCCCGGCAGGTGCCCATAAGCTGTCAGGATGAAGCCTGTAGATGATTTCATATCGGCTGATGCAGTCGAGCCATGCGGTCTCTTTTCTCTGTTTGGAGGCAGAATTCCGAAGCTTTTTATAGGAAGAGTCTGCCATGAGGTATTTTTGTTTTGCACTGCTGGCAAACCCGTTTGTTGAGAAAACAAAAATACCGGCTATAATAATAGTGATAAAAGTTACTGGCAGTATGGATGTCTTAAATTTGACCATATCCTAATTCATACTTTTTTGTTTTAAGTCGTTTAACACGTTAATCGCTTCAAGAGGAGTCATACTTGAAATATCAATCTTTTCCAATATCTTTTTAATGACGTGTTCGCTGCTATTGAATAATTCCATCTGATTTACATCTGTCTGGGTTTTTCTTTTCCCCCTTTTTTTGATTTTTTTAAGTGGAGGTTTTACAACGCTTAAGTTATCTTTTCGTTCAACACCGGACAATATGTGTTTTGCATTGTCAATGAGTTTGTCAGGCATACCGGCAAGCCTGGCTACCTGGATACCATAGCTTTTATTGGTTCCCCCCTTAACAAGCTGTCGTAAAAATACAATATTGTCATTGAATTCTTTCACAGCGATATTAAAATTTTTAATTCTGGGTTTTGTGTCTTCAAGTTTTGTCAATTCATGGTAATGGGTGGCAAAAAGTGTTTTTACCCCGATACCTTTAAGATCATGAAGGTGTTCAGCAACTGCCCAGGCAATGCTCATCCCGTCATAGGTGCTGGTGCCTCTTCCGATTTCATCAAGGATGATAAGACTTTTGTCTGTGGCATTATTTACGATATTGGCTGTCTCTTCCATTTCCACCATGAATGTGCTCTGGCCGGATGAGAGGTTATCAAGGGCGCCTACCCGTGTGAATATTCTGTCCACAATACAGACAGATGCTTTTTGGGCGGGAACAAATGATCCCATCTGGGCCATTAAAACTGTCAGGGCAACCTGTCTTAAAACCGTTGATTTCCCAGCCATATTAGGGCCGGTGATCAGCAGGATCTGGTTTTCAATATCATCCATTTCAATGGAATTAGGGACATATCGTTCCCCCTTGATCAGTTTTTCCACCACAGGATGCCGTCCGTCTTCAATGGAAATGGTATTGAGATCATTGATGTGGGGTTTTGTGTACCCGTTTTCTGATGCTGCCAGCGAGAGCCCCTGAAGTACATCCACGTTAGCAATGAAATCCGCCATTTTAAGAATAAAAGAGGCTTTTGAAATAACCTTGTCCCTGATGGTGGTAAAAATACGGTATTCCAATGCACACCTTTTGTCCTGGGCATTCAGTATGGTGGACTCAACCTGTTTCATCTCATCGGTAATGAATCTTTCCGCATTCACAAGGGTCTGCTTCCTGATATAATGATCCGGAACCAAATTTGACTGAACTCTTGATACTTCAATAAAATAGCCGAATACTTTATTATATTTAATCTTGAGTGACGATAATTTTGTTTTTTTTCTTTCTGTCGCCTCTGTTGTTGCAATCCACGATTTGCCATCTCGTGAAATTAATAGCAGTTCATCCAGTTCAGGGCTGTAGCCATCATTGATTAGCCCGCCTTCATTGAGCAGATGGGTGGCATCTCCTCTGATCGCTTTTTCGATCAAACCGGCAAGAGATCCGAGTTCTTTTAAAATATTTTCCTGATCTTCAAGATCTTTCCCATTGAGAAGAGGACTTTTAAAAAGACAAAGTTCCTTAAAGAGAAAGGGAAGTTTTTTTAAAGAATTTTTAAGTGCAATCAGATCCCTGGCATTTCCCTGGCCCATGGAAATTTTACTGCCAAGCCGTTCAAGATCATAAACCGATTTTAAGTGATTGATGATGAGTTGATGGATATGGGAAGCTTTGGTGATTTCTTCAATGCAATCTAAGCGTCTTGAAATTTCATCTTTATCAATCAGCGGATATCGGACCCAGTTTCTGATTCGCCTTGAGCCCATGGCGGTGACTGTTCGATCCAGCACATGGATCAGTGTCCCTTTTTTATCCAATGTCTGTATGTTGGAAAGGATTTCAAGATTTTTACACGACCGGTCATCAATCACCAGAAAATTTTTCAGATCATAAGGGGTGATTTGAAACAGATGTTTTGTATCCTGCATCTGGGTGTCCTGAACATAACAGAGAATAGCGCCGGCAGCAGAAATGGAGGCAATAAGATTCTGGGCCCCGAATCCCTCAAGACTCCGGGTCTTGAATTTATTTAAAAGCCGTTCTTTTGCTTCTTCAACATCAAAGGCACTTTTTTCAAGATAAGTGATTTGT